>JABJBD010000105.1 GCA_018668795.1 Candidatus Puniceispirillum sp.
CCTGTTGCCACCTGATTTGTTGCCAGCCCAAGAACAAAAATCGCAAAGATAAAAGCGGTCAGCGCGCCAGCCATTCCACCAGCGATAATACCTATATAGGCATTGCCTGTTAACATGGCAGCGGCAAAGGCCGACACCGCCCCCATCAGCATCATACCTTCAACACCCAGATTCAGTACCCCGCTTCGTTCGGTAATCAATTCACCTAACGCCGCAAAAACAAGCGGTACCGAAGTCAGTAGAATTGTCAGAATCAACTGCTCCATTATGCTTCCTTCTTCGCGGAATCAGCCTGTCCACCAAACATGACTGGCAACTTAATTGCCACATGGAACCTGTTGAATGTCTCGCCAGCAAGCAGCATGAATAACAATATACCCTTGAATACGCCGGTCACGACCTTGGGCATGCCAAGCGCGATCTGTGCCGAGTCGCCACCAAGTTCGGCCAGCGCCACAACCAGTCCGGCAATGATTACCGCCAAAGGATTAAGCCGTGCCAGAAACGCCACAATGATAGCTGTAAAGCCATAGCCAAATGAAATATTTGGCTGAAGCTGGCCAATATTTGCCGATACTTCAATCATCCCAGCCAAACCAGCTGTCGCGCCTGAAACCGCCAGCACGGCGATTGTTGTCATGGCAGGGCTGAAACCAGCAAACACCCCCGCACGCGGGGCATCCCCCATAACCTTTACCTGAAAGCCTGCCAATGTCCGCGATAATACAAACCAAGCGGCAACCGACAATAACAAAGCCCCAAATACGCCCCAATGCAACTGGCCAAGCGTGCCGATTCCCGGAATGTTCACAAGGCTGATGAGCGCGGCATCTTCATACATTTTGGTCAGCGGAAACCCGAATGACATGGGATCACGCCACGGCCCGCGCACCAGCCAGTCAATGAACAGCGCGCCAACATAGGTCAGCATCAAAGACACCAGAATTTCGTTGGTATTGAAGCGCACCTTCAATAATGCTGGAATCATCGCCCATAACAGCCCGCCGATCATGGCGGCTATAATCATCGCGGGCATCATCAGATATGCTGGCAGATCAGGATAGGTCAGCGCCACCCAACCAGAAAACACCGCCCCCAAAATCAACTGCCCCTCGGCACCAATATTCCAGACATTCGCGCGATAACAGAACACCAGACCACAGGCGATCACAATCAGCGGACAGGCTTTGACAAATAGATCGGCAACCTGATCTGGCCGTGACACTGGCGCGATAAAAAACTGATACAAGGCCGCACCCGGGCTATATCCCAGAATGGCAAAAATGATCGCACCAATGACCAATGTCATAGCAATGGCAAGCACCGGAATGCCCAATGTCATCGCTAGCGAGACCGATTTGCGGGGCGTCAGAGTAATCATGACGCACTCCTTTTACCTGTTTTTTGCGGGTTACCTGTTTTTTGCGGGGTGGCGCGCTTTGACGCTGATTTCGATCTTGGCGATTCTGTGACGGTATCTTGCATGCCGCCCATCAGCAATCCAACACGCTCGGCTGTCATATCACCTGTATCGGCGGCGGCTGATAGCCTGCCTTCATGTAGCACACTAATCTTGTGCGAAACGGCAAAAATTTCTTCAAGGTCCTGCGATAGCATAATCACGGCTGAACCAGCAGCAGCCAGTTCCAGCATGGCCTTACGGATAAATACGGCAGCACCAATATCAACGCCCCATGTTGGTTGCGAAACAATCAGAACTTTTGGTGCTTTTATAATTTCGCGGCCAACGACAAATTTCTGTAAATTACCACCTGACAGCGAAGACGCCATCGGATCATTTTCGGGAGTGCGCACATCAAAAGACTTGATGATCTGCGCGGCACGACGTTGCAGAAAGCTGAAATCAATCAAGTTCCGGTTTATGGCACCATCTAGGGAATGCGCTGTCAGCAAGGTGTTTTCTGATAATGTCATGCTGGTAACGGCGGCATGTCCATTACGTTCTTCAGGTACAAAACCAAGGCCAGCTAGCCGACGCTGGGCGGGGCCAAGCTGCGAGACATCCTTGCCGTCAATTTTTATGATATTGCTATCCCGTGGGCACCATTCGCCCATCAGGGAAGACATCAATTCATCCTGTCCATTTCCAGCAATACCGGCAATGCCCAAAATTTCTCCACTTCGGGCGGCAATCGTAATATCACGAAGGGCAGTAGAAAACTGGTTATGCTTGGAACGATTAAGGCCATCGACACTGAAAATAATCTGCCCTTTTGCATTGGCTTTCTGGCGGGTCACATTCTGAACTTTGGCGCCAACCATCATTTCGGCAAGCTGGCGGCTGGATTTTGACTTGGTGTCAACCGAACCGACATTCTGTCCCCGTCGTAACACTGTCGCGCGCGAGGTCAGAGCCTTGATTTCGTCCAGCTTGTGCGAAATGAACAAAACTGCCATGCCATTGTCACGGAATCGCCGCAAGACGGTAAATAGCTGGTCGGTTTCCTGCGGTGTCAAAACCGATGTTGGCTCATCCATTATCAGCAAGGACGGATCCTGCAAAAGACAGCGCATAATTTCAACACGCTGTTGTTCGCCAACGGACAGATTATGAATGCGCGCATAGGGATCAACGCTGATACCGTATTCTTCTGAAATCTGGCGCACGCGGTTGGCCAGATCGTCGGTATGCTCACCTGCGGGCAAGGCCAGCTGGATATTTTCAACAACAGTCAGCGCCTCAAACAGCGAAAAATGCTGAAACACCATGCCGATACCCATGTCCCGGGCATGTTGTGGTCCATTTATAGTGACAGCCTTGCCACGCCACATGATTCGGCCCGCGTCAGGCTGCATCAGCCCATAAATCATTTTAACAAAAGTGGATTTGCCTGCACCATTCTCGCCAAGTAAAGCGTGAATTTCTCCAGCACGGATAACGAAATCAACATCATCGTTAGCCGTAAAATCACCAAAGGTTTTGGTCATTTTTTCAGCTTCAAGCAACACTGAACCAGTGTCCGTTTCAGTCGTCATATTCAAGGTTATTGAGCCTCACTAAAGCAATCTTGACTATCCACAAGCAAATAGCAAATAGCAGTTAAACCTAATGTCAACGGAGGTGAAAAGTAAAGTGCATATACATGTGCTTTATTCCCTTCAAAAAGAAAACCGGCCTCATCAAGGATGAAGCCGGTACTATTCATTTTAAAAAACGCATGATCTGCTATCGGGTGAATTCAGGATAGGCTTCCATTCCCAATTCAGCATTATCCAGACCCGCAATTTCATCTTCTTCGCTGACCCGCACACCCATGAACATTTTGAGTAGCATCCACACGATGTAGGATACAACAAAAGTGAACACGCCAACTATTACGATACTGGTAATCTGCGTTCCAAAGCTGGCATCACTGTTGGTCAGTGGCACCGCAAGTGTACCCCAGATTCCAGCAATCAGATGGACAGGGATCGCACCCACGACATCATCGATTTTCAGCTTGTCCAAGAACGGCACAGCAAAGACCACAATCACACCACCGACAGCACCAATCAGCGTCGCTGCACCCAATGTTGGTGTCAAAGGTTCAGCCGTGATCGAAACCAGACCTGCCAACGCGCCATTCAGCACCATTGTCAAATCGACTTTTTTGTAGAAAATCTGTGTCAGTATTAAAGCCGCAATCGAACCACCAGCTGCGGCGGCATTTGTATTGGCAAAGATACGTGAGACATCAGCGACATCACCAATAGTTCCCATCGCCAACTGCGATCCGCCATTAAAGCCAAACCAGCCAAGCCACAGAATAAAGGTTCCAAGCGTTGCCAAAGGCAAATTCGCGCCTGGCATGGGGATCACTCTGCCGTCTTTATATTTACCTGTACGGGCACCGATAACCAACGCGCCAGCCAGAGCCGCCCAGCCACCGACCGAATGCACAACAGTCGAACCAGCAAAATCGAGGAAGCCCATTTCGTCAAGGAAACCACCGCCCCATTTCCAGCTTGCCTGTAATGGATAGATAAAGGCTGTCAGAACAAGCGTAAAGACAAGGAAAGGCCAGAGCTTGACACGTTCAGCAACCGTACCAGACACAATTGACGCCGTTGCCGCACAGAACATCAGCTGAAAGAAATAATCCGAACCTGTTGATGCATAGCTAATATCATCAGCACCTTCAGCACTAATGCCAACAGCTTCCATAACCGCTACAGCTGGGAAAAGACCTGAGAAATATCCTTCGATTGACCAATCGCCAAGCGGATACATCAGGTTATACCCCATCAAATAATATCCAACGGCGGCAATCGTGAATAACGCCATGTTTTTGGTCAACTGCATTGTCGTGTTTTTGGCACGCACAAGACCTGCCTCAAGCATACAAAATCCACAGGCCATAAACATGACCAGAAAACCTGCCATCAGGAACAGAACCGAATTCATGATATAGACGCCATGTTCAGGAAGTTCCTGAGCAAACGCCATCGTCGGCAAGGCTACAGCTGCAACAGTGGCAACCGCTACGCCAAGAAATTTGTTAAAATTACGCATTAGAAACTCCTTTTTCCTACAGAGCATCAACACCGGTTTCACCGGTGCGAATGCGCATTGCATCTTCAAGATTCAAAATGAAAATTTTGCCATCGCCGATCTTGCCTGTAGCGCTGACACTCTTGATCGCTTCTACCGCTTTGTCTGCCATATCAGCAGCAACAGCGAGCTCGATCTTTACCTTGGGCAGGAAATGCACTGTATATTCAGCACCGCGATAGATTTCGCTTTTGCCTTTCTGTCGTCCATATCCTTGAACTTCACTTGACGTCAGCCCTTCCACACCAACAGCTACCAATGCTTCATGCACCGCCGTAAGCCGACTTGGTTGAATAATTGCCACTATATATTTCATACTCAATCCTTCCTTGGGTCGGTCGCTTTGCTTCGGCGCGACGCCCCCTCCTGTAAATCATCTTGGAACATTCGGTTTTGAATGCACGCACGACAGGCGCCCTCATAAAGGCGCTTATAAGTTTCTAACCAACTATGCTGAAAAAAAATTCTGCTCATTTTGCATTATGGTGATGCGTTTTTTGCATCACCATGATAATCAGCGATAATTAATGCATAAATCGCTTAATGCGAAGCAATGTTGAGGACAAAGATATGCGTCATATGACCAATTTGCGCTTTATAGATGCCGTCGCGCGCGAAAAATCAATCCGCAAAGCGGCCGAAAAGCTAGCTATTACCTCGACCGCATTGAATCGTCGCATTTTGCAAGTGGAAGATGAGATCGGACAACCACTTTTCGAGCGACTGCCCAGCGGGGTGCGCCTGAACACGGCTGGTGAATTATTTGTCCAGCATGTCCGAAACCAAATCGCCGACCTAGCCCGTGTTCAATCCCAGATATCCGATTTAACTGGTGTCCGCCGCGGTCATGTCAAAATTGCTGGTGGTGCCGATGTGCTTCGCTTCTTTCTGCCTGAGCTAGTTGCCAATTACCGCCGCGAACATAATGCTGTAACGTTTGAATTATTGCGCCAATATGGCGATGCCGCCGAAGCATCACTTTTATCGCTTGATGCCGACCTTGCTTTTGTTTTTGCACCCATACGCACAACAGATTTTCAGGTCATTGCCACCGCCCGCCAAACTGTCCATTGTCTGATGTCTGCGTCGCATCCTTTGGCGCAAAAGGACGTGATCCGTCTGCGCGATTGCATTGATGTGCCTGCGGTCATGCCGACGGGCAAAAGCGGGGTTCGACAACTGCTTGATGTGGGGCAGATGAAGCGCAACATGACAATGAATATGATCATTGAATCAGACAGCTTTGAATTCATGCAGAATTATCTTATTCACGAACATGCCATTTCATTCCAGATTCCTATCAGCCTTGAACCTGGCATCACATCAAGGCAAACGAAAACAACATCTGACATTGTGGCGCGCCCCTTTGATACCGACGATGTGCCAGCTGGCATATTGCATATAGGCCAGTTAAAAGGCCGCGTTCTGCCTGTTGCTGCCGCAAAATTCCTCGACGATATCATTCACATGCTGGGTCATCGCTATCCGGATGATTTTAATCAATAGAGACTATAACAAGATTAATTATGGACATCTCATTGATAGATAGTCATATACCCATCTAGATTTTTGTGAGCATGAACGCTAAAATAAATCTTTGTTTTGAACCAAATTCAAACATGATCAGGATAAACAAATGACGAATGCCGCCCCCCTACCTGCCTATTTGATCCAGAGATTTCAGGGATGGAAAGCTACCAAATTTGTCGAAAACAAAGTCTGGTACAAACATCTGGCAGAAGAAGGACAACATCCACGCGCAATGGTCATTTCATGCTGTGACAGCCGCGTTCATGTAACCGCGATGTTCGGGTCTGATACAGGCGAATTCTTCATTCACCGTAATGTTGCCAATCTGGTACCGCCCTATTCACCGACAGGCGATTATCACGGCACCTCGGCGGCGGTTGAATATGCCGTCACAAGTTTGGGCGTCGCGCATATCATTGTGCTTGGCCATTCGGGATGCGGCGGCGTCAATGGCTGTCATCAGATGTGTTCGGGCAAAGCACCTGAACTCGAAGAAAGTACCAGCTTTGTTGGCCGTTGGATGGATATCCTGCGTCCCGGTTTTGAACGTATCAAACATTTGGATACCGAAGAAAAGCAGATTGCCGCACTGGAACGTGAAGGAGTGCTAGTGTCGCTGGAAAATCTGATGAGCTTTCCCTTTATCAAACAGGCGGTTGAAAATGACACGCTGTCATTACACGGGTTATGGAACGATATTGGTGAAGGCGATCTTTATTTCTACAATGTCAAAAGTGACAATTTCGAACAGGTCACCTGACCATCATCAGGCATATTGTCCTGCTACATAGCCTGACGACCAGGCCCATTGAAAATTGTAACCACCAAGATGGCCTGTCACATCGACGACTTCGCCAATGAAATACAGGCCTTCAATCTGGCGTGCGGCCATTGTTTTTGACGACAAATCATCGGTATCAACCCCGCCCAGCGTTACCTCGGCGGTGCGATAGCCCTCGGTGCCATTTGGCAAAATCTGCCAGTCATTAACCGCCATTCCCAATGCCGCCAGCTTTTTATCCGCCATATCGGCCACCTTGCCGCTACTGTCATGAAGCGCACAGAACAGACTAGCCAACCGCTTTGGCATGAATTCGGACAAGATCGTTTGCGCATCCTGTTTTGGGTGACTCCGCTTTCTGTTGGTCATCACGGCGCCCATATCCTGTGTAGGTGCCAGATTGACCGAAAGTGTCTGCCCAGCGTCCCAATAGGATGAAATTTGCAAAATTGATGGCCCGCTCAACCCCCGATGCGTGAATAAAAGCCCTTCGGCAAATTGCGTTTTGCCGCACTGCACTTCGGCCTCGACCGACAGGCCTGAAATATCCTTGCACCGCGCCAACAGATCAGCGGCAAATGTCAAAGGCACAAGACCCGCACTTGTTTGGCGGATACCAAGCCCGAATTGCTGCGCTATATCATAGCCAAAGCCGGTAGCCCCAATTTTTGGAATCGACAAGCCACCACTGGCAATCACAAGCGACTGCGCATCATACATGCCGCGATCGGCACTGACCGTAAAACCGCTTTTTGGTGCATGCTCTACTGCCGAAATATGTGTTTCGTTGCTTATCGTGACGCCGGCATCAGCGCATTCATCCAACAGCATGCTGATAATATCCTGCGCCGATTCATCACAGAATAGCTGGCCCAGCTTCTTTTCATGATAGGCAATACCATGCTTTTCAACCAAGGCCACAAAATCATGTTGCGAATATTGCTGAAGTGCTGATTTCATGAAATGCGGATTATGCGACAGAAATGCATCAGGATGAGCATATCGATTGGTAAAATTACATCGGCCACCCCCTGAAATGCGGATTTTTTCGGCAATCTTGCGCGCATGATCCAGCACGATCACCTGACGGCCACGCTTGCCTGCCTCAATCGCACACATCAATCCGGCAGCTCCAGCACCGATAATCACCACATCATAAGAAAAGCGCATTTAATTCATACCCAGATAAGTCATACCCTAATCGGCCTTTTTCGCGTAAAGCTATGCATACGCTAAACAAGCTACCGGGTGAAGCCTTCGATGCAATGGGTCGTCTATATTCTTAAATGTGCCGATAACAGCCTTTATACCGGCATCACCAATGATCTGGATGCCCGTATCGACGCACATACAGCTGGGCTTGGGGCAAAATATACCAAAGGGCGCGGCCCCTTCGTTCTGATCTATCATGAAACCTGTCAGGATCGTAGCCATGCCAGCCAGCGCGAATATGCCATCAAAGCCCTACCCCGTCATGCCAAGCTGGCTTTATGCGCCATCTGCGCTTCTGAACAAAAGCCAGAATGATACAGCACACCGCCGATTTCACGTGCGCCTCATCCCATGCCTTGCTAGACATAAACAAATAAACTTATGTCAGAGGGTTACATGAAAATCGATATTGTTCTTGTTGGCGGCCTTGGGTTCCTGCTTCTTGTGGGGGCGCTTTATCTTGCCTCGGTTTTTATCACCAAAAGCAACATGTCAAACCGTGCCAAGCGGATCTTGCATTATGTTGGTTTTGCCACTGTCATCATCGCCTGTGTTATGATGTTTGACTGGTATAGCACAACATATATGGCACAGTTGGCTAGCTGACGATTTTATCCAGTGCCGCCGCAAAATTGGCGACCGTACGATCACAATTATGTAGCTTATCCAGCCCAAAAAGCCCTATCCGAAAGCTTTTATAATCTGGCCCTTCGCCGCATTCCAGCGGCACACCAGCGGCTATCTGCACCCCGTTAGCAGCAAATTTACTGCCATTTTTCAGATTGTCATCATCGGTGAAACTGACAACCACTGATGGTGCTTGAAAACCGGATGCGGCAACCGATCGAAACCCTCGACTTTCCAAAAGGCTACGTATCGCCGCGCCAAGATCAATCTGCTCCTGACGGGTTTTCGCAAAGCCATAGGCTTCGGTTTCCAGCAACGCATCACGAAACACGGCCAAGGCATCGGTCGGCATCGTCGCATGATAGGCATGGCCGCCATTTTCATAGATTTCCATAATCCCCAGCCATTTTTTAAGATCGCAAACATAGCTGGCGGCATTCGTATCTTCGATTTTGTCCCGCGCCGTTTGCGACAGCATGACCAGCCCGCTACAGGGTGATGCGCTCCACCCCTTTTGTGGCGCGCTCAGCAACACATCAACGCCGCAGGCCTTCATATCAACCCACAAGGCACCTGACGCAACGCAATCAAGCACGAACAGCCCGCCTACCGCATGCACGGCATCGGACACGGCGCGAATATAATCATCCGGTAACATCATGCCAGCCGATGTTTCCACATGCGGGGCAAAAACCACCGCCGGCTTTTCCAGCGCAATCTGCGTACAGACATCATCAATGGGATAGGGCGCAAAAGGCATCTGGCGATTATCACCATCTTCGCCCTGTTGCCGTGACGCCGCCAGCACCGTGCTGCTTTTGGCAATCTTGCCTTTTTCCAGAATCTCGCTCCAGCGGAAACTGAACCAGCCATTGCGGATAATCATGACATGCTGGTCATCGGCAAATTGCCGCGCGATCGCTTCCATACCATAGGTGCCACCACCCGGAATGGCGATCACCGAATGTGCGTTATAAGCACGCTTCAAAGCACCGGAAATATCCCGCATCACAGCCTGAAACCGCTGTGACATTGAATTTAACGAGCGGTCAGTGAACACCACTGAATATTCAAGCAATCCATCGGGATCAATATCAGGCAATAATGCAGGCATGATGACGTCTCCTGTCAAAAATAAATTATGCAATCACTTAGCTAACTCTAGGACGCATGCACCAGCAAAGCAAACAAACAACAATGGTCGCATTAACGTTTCATTAAATATGAACTGATATTCTTATCCTTACAGATGATTTCAAAGGAAAGAGCCATGTTTGCCAGCATCACAAACACCCATCGAAACAATATCACCGCGCATACGGCATATCGGGCAGATTGGCGACATTTTGGCGTTTTGAGGATGCAAGCTTGGGGTTTTCCAATAGTGCTATTTTAAAATAGTGATTTTAGATTTAAAAAGACACACCGAAAATCCAGCCTTCGCGCTTGGCGTGTTCCGGCCTTTGCCAATAGGAATGGTCTGGCGCGAAAAAGCGTAATGCCGCCGCCGCGATCATCGCGTCTGCTTCATCGGCATCACGCCCACGTGGCGCATAATCTGGCGGCACCCCGTCACTGTCATAGGCTGCCAGCGCATCCGACATAAATCTGGCATCGCGTGCGGCCTTATTCGCCGGATCAAATCCTGCACGGTGGAAATGATAGCTTGGGAAAATTTCTACCAGCGTCAATGACGCTGCTGTTACCACATCCAGATCATCAAAGGGCCACATCGCCACCTGTGTGCCTAGACGCATTTTCAACTGATGCAACAGACGCATCCCTGCCATCGAACCGGTAGCCACATTATCGGCACCAACCGCCTTGAATGTTGGCGATGGGCTGCGGCCAGCCTCACGGCATGCGGTCTCAGCCATGCGACGGCGCGATTGATAAAGCGGCGCTGTTTTGCCATAGGCTGGCGGCGCCAGATAATAATCGCCCCATGGCGCTGTGGAGAACATCGCACCACCGTAAAGATGCGGATTATCTTTATTCACATCCTCGACAAGCTGCCACAATTCGGCGGCGGTTCTGGGTGACATGTCTTGGCCGGGGAAATAGCTGTCCAGATCATGAAAGGGATGTGCAAAGGCAAAATCAATCCCGACCAAAATCGATCCCGTCCTTGTCTCTGAAAGAACCAGATCAATCAAATAATCGCGCACCGCCTCACGGCTCCATTCGGTGCTATCAGGTGGATAAATCCCAACAGGTGCGCCGCGTCCGGACTGGGCGATGGCAAGCTGTATCCCCTGATGCGTGATACCTTTGGCACCTGACCAGTCAATCCCGATAAAATACTGCCAGTCTTTTATACGTGCTTCATCATCTGTCACTGGATCATCTGACACTGTCTGCTTCATTCTTGTGCGGCAAGGCGCGCCAGAAGATTGGCGGCTGTCGGGCTCATCCCATCGGGGATAGTCCCCGCTTTCAGATGCGCCTCAAACGAGGTTGCCATTTCCTTGCCAAGTTCGACCCCCCATTGGTCAAAACTGTTCACATCCCACAAAAAGCCACTGACAATTGTCACATGCTCATACAAAGCCAGCAGCCGCCCCAGTGCAAATGGCGTTGTCTGATCCCAGCTCATCACTGTTGATGGCCGCCCCCCTGCAAAACTCTTATGTGGCTGTTCGGTATTTTCACGGCCAAGTGCCAAGGCTTCGGCCTGTGCCAGCGCATTGACCACCAGCACCTGATGACTGTCCTGCCAGCTGTTATCTGGCCACGCATCAGCCAGATGTAGGCCAACTGGATGTCGGGGAAATATAATATCAAGCGGCACAATATCACGCCCTTGATGCAGGGCCTGAAAGAATGAATGCTGGCATCCGGTGCCAGCTTCGCCCCAGATCACAGGCGCGGTCGCATAATCAAGTGCATCGCCGTCGCGCGACACTGATTTGCCATTCGATTCCATTTCCAGCTGTTGTGCCCAGGCTGGGACCCGCGCCAAACGCTGGTCATAGGGCATGATTCCATGTGTAGCATAGCCCAGAAAATTCCGGTTCCAGACACGCAATAGCCCCAGCAATACAGGTATATTCTCGGCCAGCGGTGCGGTCTTGAAATGCACATCCATCGACGCGCCACCTTGCAGAAATGTCGCAAATTGATCCGCGCCAATCGCCAGCATTACCGGCAAACCAACCGCCGACCACAGCGAATAACGCCCACCAACGCCAGCTTCAAAATCAAATATCTGCGCCGGATCAATGCCCCAGTCAGCCGCCTTGTTTGCCGCCGCGGTAACCGCCGCCATCTGCTTGTTGCTATCGCCGCCACCCGCTTCAAGCCATGACTTTGCCAGGCTGGCATTACGCATGGTTTCTGCGGTGGTAAAGGTTTTGGACGTTACAATCACCAGACTGCGCGGTGCGGCACAGCCTGCCAGCACATCATGTAAATGGCTGGGATCAACATTTGATACATAATGCACCCGCGCACCAGACGCAAAAGGCGCCAGTGCCATCGCCACCATCGCTGGCCCTAGATCCGACCCGCCGATACCAATATTGATAATGTCGTCATACGCGCCGGCCTTGCGTGTATGTTCGGCAAATGTCATCATCTTTTGATAGCGGGTACTGGCGCGTGTTTCCGGACTACGTAATGCGGCATGCACGACAGGCCGGTTTTCGCTTTTATTGATCGCTTCACCGGCAAACATGGCATCACGCTTTTCGGCAATATTGGCATCCTCAGCCAACCCCAGAAGCGCCTCAAGCGCCGCCATATCAATATGCTGGCGCGCTATATCAACTTCTAGATCGTCGCTGGCAAAAACCAGTTGTCGCGCCCGCGCCGCGTCATATATCAGATCAGCCAGCTTGATATCACCAAGCCGCTTGGCATGATCCTTCAAGGTTGCATAAGATTTTGTCTGGGTCAGCATGATGCGCTCCGCATAGGTAATGAGACAGCTACTGGCTTTATTCATAGCCAGCATCCGCTTTATCATAGCTAGCTATTATAGGGCATGATATGACCATGCGCCTAGCGAAAGAATATATATTATATATGCGTTTGTTGATGTTGTGGAGTATCTGGCGTGACGGATGATGTAATTTTTGATCTTGTGATAATTGGCGCAGGCATTTCCGGCCTTGCCGCCGCCAGCGCCGCGCATAAGACTGGCCAACATGTGGTGGTGATTGACAAGGGGCGCCGGATTGGCGGACGCTTATCGACGCGCCGTGCCGATGGTTTCACCTTTAATCATGGTGCGCAGTTCGTCACCGCCAAAGGCGATGCCTTTAGTGCCGTTTTACACGCCGCAGAAACAGCTGGCGCGCTGGCGCGCTGGCAGATTGCCGATGATAAAACCGCCTTTGCCGGATCACCGACCATGCGTGATCTGCCTGTCTTTATGGGTCAGGGTCTGGATATTCGTCAGGATATGGAAATCGCCAGCATCATGCCGCACCCGCTAACTGGCACCAATAACAATGGTCTATGCCTGACCGACAAAAACGGTACCAATCTATTGACCCGCAAACTGATCGTCACCGCACCAGCCCCCCAAACAGCACGGCTTTTACGCGACATTGAACCTGCCATGGCCGCGCTTGCCGATACGGCGCTTTATGCGCCGTGCTGGACAGCCATGTATGGCTTTGACGCTATGCCTATTATGCCAACTTTGCCGATCCGCAATCGTGATTGTGCGATTGGCTGGGCTGGACTGGAACAAACGCGCCCACACGCCGATCAGCATTATCCAGCGATTACAATTCAGGCGTCAGCCGACTGGAGCCAGCACTGGATCGAAGCCAGCAAGGACGAGGTGATTGCCGCATTATTTGATACGCTGGCTAGCGAGACAGGTGTAGAATTACCGCGTCCGGTGATGTCAGCCGCGCATCGCTGGCTATATGCCAAAGTTATTCGCCCAGCCACAATAGATACCAGCATCGCCCCGCATGGAATCACCAATGCCGGTCGTTCCATCGCCATCGCAGGTGACTGGCTTGGTGGTGCCCGTGTTGAACATGCCTATGACAGCGGATTAGCGGCCATAAACGCGCTATCGATATAGTGCCTAGGCGCCTAGATTCTAATCACCAGTTGATGTCATGACCACAATTTCACGATGCGCAACATGGCTACGCACGTAATCAACATTGGCTTGCCACCAGTCTGACCCGTAGAATTTTTCTTCCAGTTTCGGAATATCTTCCAACTGGTCACAAGTGCGAATCCAGATAAACTGCGTCCCCAGATCATTGACCCATGATGAAGACACCCCAAAGCCAGCCTCATGCAGAACGGGTATCAACTTGCTATGGAACAGATCAAGCCAGCTATCCATCTGCCCTTTATTGATTGTGTAAATGCGAAGATGTGCGGCGGCCATGTCGTGTCTCCCGATTATTTATGAATAATATTGATGACAATCATTATGTATTGTTTGAAGATTATGCAGTGCAATACTCATATATTGGGCAAGCTAATTCAAACCAAATCTGCTAATCTGGTGTCAAACGCATGCTAGGAAAAATATCATGAAAAAACGTCTTATAATCATAGTTACAATGTTAACGGCTTTTTCGGCAGCAATGCCTGGCATTCTGTCTGCACATGATGGTGCCACTGGCATTGTTAAAGAGCGCATGGATAATTTCAAAGCAACACAGGGACATCTCAAAGCCATTGGCGGATTGATGGGAAACCAAGACTACGCCGCCATCATCGAACATGCCGAGGAAATAAAGGCTTGGGCGGTCAAGATGCCTGAGTTTTTCCCTGAAGGCAGCGGCGGCGCACCGTCAGCCGCCAAACCACGCGTCTGGGAAGATTTTGACGGTTTTAAAGCCGCCGCACAGGCACATGCCACAGCGACACAGGGCATTATCGATGCGGCGAATGCAGAAGACATGACCGCACTGACCGCGGCTTTTCGGGCAACAGCTGACTCTTGTGGCGGATGTCACAAAGTCTTTAAAAAATAAGCATGAATATGCGCCTTTTTCTGTCCGGTACCCTGTCTTGATGTCTATCGATGGGTGATGTTCTTGCTATTTCGGTGCCCTTTTTTGCATTGATTTTTGCTGGTTTTGGCGTACGGGCGACGGGCCTTTTTGACAATGCTGGCGCGCGTACATTGGCTAAATTTGCCTTTTATGTTGCTTTGCCGCCGATGCTGTTCATCAAGGTGGCGGTCAGCGACCCTAGCGATATTTTCAACTGGGGTTTTGTCTGGCGGTATGAAAGCGCAACCATTTTGCTGTTTCTTGGCACCGCTTATCTATCACGGTCACTGTTCGGGTTTGAACGGCTGACAAGTGGCATTTTCGGGCTCAATATCGCCTATCCAAATTATGGTTATATTGGCGTGCCTTTATGTATTCTGGCATTTGGTGATGCGGCGGCATTACCCCTAGCGCTTTTGCTATTTGCTGATACCATTGTTCTGCTGATGATCCTTGCCTATTTTGCCGCCAATACCAAACAGGGGCTGGTACAGGCCTTGCCGCGTATCCTGGCTGAAATGGCACGTAACCCCTTACTTCTTGCTGTGATGGCGGGTCTTGGTTATGCCGCCTTTGATATGCAGATGCCGATCATTGCCAGCCGGACGTTGAACATGCTGGCTGATGCGGCACCACCGGTTGCGCTATTTGCCCTTGGCGCAACCCTCTATGGCCAGCCAATCCGCGCCGCCGCCGCCGAAGTCAGCGTCATAAGCCTGTTCAAACTTATCGTGCATCCTGTGCTTGTCGCAGGCTTGTTTTTGCTCATTCCGGGACAGGACATGTTATGGATCAAAGTTGCTATCCTGTCAGCCTGTCTGCCTGTTGCCGCCAATGTGTTCATGCTGGCCGATCATTATCAGACCTATGCAGGTCGCTCGGCCTCAGCCATTTTCGTCAGCACCTTGCTGGCCAGCCTGACGGTGCCTGTGGTGCTCTATATCCTGTTCACTATGCTTGGCTAGACGCCGTAGCCTCATCATCCGAAACCAAGCGTTGAAAATCGGCATCGGTAAAGGGGATCACCATTTGCGCCGCAACATCATATAGATTTCGTTCGATGCGCGATAATGGTGCCAAATAAACATGAATGCCATAACTTGGCGTTGATCCTGTGCATTCCACTGTATGAATGGCGTTAGGGCCAATCGACAACACATCGCCAGCCTGCATATCAACTGACTTGCCCTTTGTGATAAAAGCGTCACCAGCCGTAGTGAAAAAATTGTTTCGCTCCTGCCCTTCATAAATACCAATCACCGCCGATGTTTGGTGGTCATGCGGCGGGATCGTGTAATTGGGACGAAACCGGCAATAGAAAATCGAAACGGTCTCATCCTCGAATAATGTCTCTTCATCCGTATCAAATGTGGGCATCGCTTGGCGGACAGCTTCTGGATTTTCAAAATAACGATCCATTTCAGCGCGAATGGCTTTTGCTGGTGACGGGGCTGTTACAGCCTTGCGCAAACAGGTGATAAATTCATCCAGATCAAAAACAGATAGATCAGACCCCGCTGTCTTTGCACCCGCTGTCTTTGCATTATCGCTATCTTGCTTATCCATTATCTGCTCCTTTCCTTATTCTGCCAACATACACATGATGTCTGTTAAACATCTAAATCAAAAAAATTTGCTGAATATAGTTACCTTAATTACCCTTATGGTTTGGTGTCAAACAGGCTACATACCAAACAGGAAACAGCATGACAGATAACCCTTTGCTTAACCCAGTTACCGTCGGTGCCCTAACATTGCGACACCGGATTGTCATGGCACCAATGACACGTATCCGCGCTGACCGTGATACCTTGGCACCAACCACAGATAATACCACCTATTACAGTCAACGCGCATCCGAAGGTGGCCTTATCATAACCGAGGCCGTGCATATATCACCCGAAGGCACGCCGATATGGACAATCTATCAAAATGTGCGCGACGATGGCGGTCAGGTGCCTGGCATCTGGACGGACACACAGCGCGATGGCTGGCGTGAAGTGGTCAATGCTGTTCATGCCCGCAAAGGGCTTATTGTCTGCCAGCTTTTACATGCTGGGCGCATTGCTCAGCCCGAAATTGGTGATCATCCGGTGGCGGCCAATAGTGACCTGCCTCTGCCCTCTGTATCGGCATCGGCGATTGCCCTGCCACAAGGTGACGAAGACAGCCATTATGGCTGGGATCAGCCCAATACGCCGCCACGCGCGCTAGCAACGGCCGAGATGCACCGTATTTGTGCCGATTATGCCCATGCCGCCCATATGGCCAAAGATGCGGGGTTTGATGCGATTGAATTACATGCGGCACATGGCTATCTGATTGACCAGTTCCTCAATAAAAGCACGAACCAACGTGATGATATGTATGGCGGATCGCTTGAAAACCGGTGCCGACTTTTATTTGAAGTCATCACCACATTGATTGATGTGATGGGCAAAGGCCGTGTTGGTGTTCGACTATCGCCCTATCTGAACGACCCCGAAACAGGCGCGCCAAACGCCACCTATTTTGGTGTCCAAAGTGATGATGCCGAAGCTGTCTATAGTCATGCTGTTCGTGGCCTGAATGATTTTGATCTTGCCTATTTGTTATTGACCGAGCCGCGCGTTGGCGGCGGGTTGGCGACTGATCCGAAAAGCGATCAGGGCTTTCGGCATCCTTTGGCATTACGTCATTATCGGACATTATATAACGGCATGCTGATGGGGGCTGGGGGATTCACCCCGTTAACCGCCGCAACCGCTATCACGCAAAATGCCTATGATTTGATTGCCTTTGGACGCTGGTTTATTTCGAATCCAGATTTGCCCGATCGCATCCGCCATGGCCATGATCTGACCGTTTATGATCGGGCAACCTTTTACAGCGGATCAACCGCTGGTTACACTGACTATCCTGAAAGCCATGATAGCGCCAAAGCCGCTGGTTACAGGATGATCGCTGTTGCCGATGTCGGGGCATCCTTGCCCAAGGCTGGCCAGACCCCGGAAAAGTTCAAATAGCCACCTAACGTATAAATAACGTACCCTATTCTGGTAATCTGATATTTGCCATTATGTAACAGCGTGTTATTGATAAAAATCACCATTCAAGGAAATGACCCATGAAACTATTCTACACGCCAGCATCGCCTTATGTCCGCAAAGTTATGATGAGCGCGCATATTCTTGGTTTTGCAAATGATTTGGAACTGGAAACGGTTGACTGGTCGAGCGCGGATGGCATCGCCAAACTGGCACTCAACCCGCTTGCCAAAGTGCCGGCCTTGATTGCTGATGGTAAATTGATCGCCGATAGCCGGGTCATAATGGAATATTTTGATCTCCGGGCTGGTGGCGGCAAAATCATCCCGAATGATCCCGAAACGCGCATCGATGTGCTTAGTCAGGCTGCCTTGATCGAAGGCATGATCGATGCCAGCATCCTGATTGTCTATGAAACACGCCTACGCCCTGAAAATATGGTGATGGACAGCATCATGCAACGCTATCGCGACAAGATCATCCGTGGCCTTGCTATGGTTGGTGCCAGCACCAGCAGTTATGATAATGGTGCCATGCCGACGATTGCCGATATTTCGCTTGCCGCGCTACTGGATTATCTTGATTTCCGCGACATTGTGTCATGGCGCGATCATGCGCCGCATCTTGTTGACTGGATGGCTAGCTTTGCCGCAGTTGTACCTGGTCATCAGGACACAATGCCCAAGGCTTGATATAGCCCCGATCAGTCAAGTTCGGCTGATTGTGCCCACAGGTTGATACCAGCATCAGATGCAAAACCATCAATTTCTGCCAGCTCGTCGGCGGTAAAATCAAGGTTGCCTAGCGCGCCCACACAATCAACGATCTGTTCTGGCCGGCTGGCACCGATCAAAGCTGTTGTCACAGGACTAGCGCTACCTTGATCGCGCAAAGTCCATGCAATCGCCATTTGCGCCAATGTCTGGCCTCGACCTGATGCAATCGCATTCAGCCCTTCTATTTTTGCCAGATTTTCAGAATTCAGAAATTCTGGCAAAAACGATCCCCCGACCGAAGCACGGCTTTCAGCCGGAACACCGCCAAGATATTTATTGGTCAGCAGACCTTGTGCTAATGGCGAAAAGATAATCGATCCAGCACCCACCTCATCAAGCGTGGCCAGCAATCCGTCTTTTTCGATCCAGCGATTTAGCATCGAATAGCTTGGCTGATGTATAAGCAACGGCACGCCCATATCGGCAAGAATGGCCGTGGCTTCCTTAGTCCTCTGGGTGTTATAGGATGAAATACCCGCATAAAGCGCCTTGCCTGAATGCACGGCTTGCGCCAATGCGCCCATAGTCTCTTCAAGCGGGGTCGAGGGGTCAAAGCGGTGCGAATAGAAAATATCTACATAATCCAGCCCCATGCGGTTCAACGACTGGTCAAGGCTGGCAAGCAGATATTTACGGCTTCCCCATTGGCCATATGGACCTGGCCACATGTCATATCCAGCTTTGCTGGAAATAATCAGCTCATCACGATATGGCTTGAAATCTGTCCGCAGAATCTCGCCAAAGGCGGTTTCGGCACTGCCTGGCGGCGGGCCGTAATTATTTGCCAGATCAAAATGCGTGATACCAAGATCAAACGCCGTACGGCACATATCACGCTTGGTTGCATGATCGGTTATTTCGCCGAAATTATGCCACAAGCCAAGTGAAATAGCGGGCAAATCAAGGCCACTGTGACCACAGCGCCGATACAGCATATCGTCATATCGTTTTTCATTGGCTGTCCAAGGTGTATGCGTTGTTGATCGCGACATAATGATGATCTCCGCAAAATGCTCAAAGCATCTGGGTAAGGGAAAATTCTAACTTATAGCCTGAAAATAGCGCCAATAAGCCAGCTTGTCACGGCTAAGTTGGTTGCAATCGACCATGACACCAGCAATGATGGACATCTTGGTTTTCTTGCCCATATCTGGACATTTACATGCCCCCTGTCGCTAACACACCTAAAGACGCTTCCCAAACAGATGTATCTGCCAGCTTTCAGCGTATTCTCATTTTGGGATCAGCACCAAACAGCGTTGAGGCCGCCAACTGGCCACGTGATCTTTTTGACAAGATTGTCGTGATTAATAACGCATGGCGTATCCGTGATGACTGGGATGATATCATCTATCCCTATGACTTTGCCGCCGAAAACATGCCTGCGCAAATAAAGCCACATCAACAGGTCATTGATGAAGATGCTTTCGTACCGATCCAAAATGATTATGGCGGCTTTGTCTATGCAGGGGCGACAATGGCCTATACTGCCGGTTACTGGGTTCTTGGTCATTATCAGCCAGCACAAATCATATTTATGGGATGTGATATGCATTACCCTGATACTGGCAATACGCATTTCTATGGCAATGGTACGCCTGATCCCCTGCGCGATGACATTACCCTGACATCACTCGAAGCCAGTTCGGCGCGCCTTTACAGCCTGGCCGCACAACAGGGATGTCAGCTATTCAATCTGTCAGACAGCATATCACGGCTTATATTTCCACGCATATCGATCAGCGCATTGGCATCACATGATACAAAAGCTCCTGAACCTGCCATTGACAAACGCCAGATTGCCATTGCCCTGAACAGGGAAGCCGAGCTTGACTATTATGTTCCAAATGGCCGCTATTGGGAAAATAGCAATCAGTTCGACAAAGACGCCTTGATCCAGCTAGATGCGCTATGGATGAAAACAATCAAAGATACATCACAAGAAATATCGCAAAAGTGAACAGAACATGTGTCTGAATGTTGATTTTTTCCCCAGAATGCCCATTTCAGTAGAATATCAAGATATTGTGTAACTCAGAATGGTGTTAGATGCGTGATTAAGTCAATTGTAGCTGTTGGACAAAATGGTGAGATTGGCTTTGAGGGCAAATTGCCCTGGGAAGGCACCTTCATCGAAGACCAGCAATGGTATATGGACAACACTTTGGACGCTGTTCGTATTGGTTGTTCTGGTTCGATCAAGACAATTGATGACGAACGCGCATTCTATATTGTCAGTGCGCGTGATATTGCCGCACCAGGCAGCCTTGGTATTTATAACTGGCAAGATATGAAACCGCATGAAATCCTAGAGGATGTGCAAGCCAAGCATCCGACCAAGGATGTTTTTGTCGTTGGCGGTGTACCGTGGTATGAAGCCAGCGCCTATGCGGTTGAACAATTACTTATCACGCGGATCAATGGCAACTATACCCATGACCGTGCGGTTAATTTGGACATTTTGTTGCAAAACCGTAAATGCATAAAATCATGGCAAGGGCAAACAACGCCTGATCTTTGCTTTGAAATATGGGAATAGGTAGCTTTGACAAG
>JABJBD010000060.1 GCA_018668795.1 Candidatus Puniceispirillum sp.
CCAAATTTTTCTTCAACCTCGGCAACGCCGATCCGACGCTGTTTCATCGGGTCAAGCATGGTCACATCGCCGCGCACCAACTGCATCAAATCTTTATCCGAGGACACGATAATGGTTTCCATGTTGGCTGCTTCAGCCATCGTCGCATAGGTGGCGATAAGATCATCCGCTTCAAAACCTGCAGCTTCCATCATTGGCAAGCTAAGTGCGGTGGTTGCCTCGCGAACAAGCGAAAATTGCGGAATTAATTCCTCAGGTGGTGCCGAACGGTTAGCTTTGTAATCGGGATAGATGTCAGAGCGGAATGTCTGACGTGATGTATCAAATACCACCGCCACATAATCAGGTGCCATGTCATCGACCAGCTTCATCAACATCGAGGTAAAACCATAGACAGCATTGACAGGTGTTCCGTCGGCGCGGGTCATCATTGGTAATGCATGAAACGCACGAAAAATATAGCCCGAACCATCTATCAGCAAAAGCCGTGCTTTATGAGCGCCTGCATCACCAGCTGTAATGGTGTCATCATCCATCATTATGTCCCCAGATATTATATCTGCTGTTTGTCTCTGCGCTATAGAACCTAGCTATTATCAGACGTTGCTTTTACATAGGTGCGCGAACAATAGGGGCACACGACCTTATCATCGGTGCCAAGTGTCAACCACACAAGCGGATGCCCAAGTGCACCCCCACCACCATTACAGGACACGCGTTGCTGGCTTGTCGGAATAACAGCCATATCCTCGGTTGTATCTTCGGGCATGTTAACTTGGTTTGTCATTATAATCCTCTTTACCAGCGCAGACAGATAATCTGCCGTTGGTCTGTTACTGGGCTTGGTAAGGATAATTTCCATAGCCAAGCCTATGATAAATGAAATCTATCGCGCGCGCCGCAACGATGCAATGACTTCACCCTACATGACCCCATTTATTTACAAGACCAACACAATAAGGCGCCTATGAAAATTTAAATCATCCGTATTTGGCACCACATTATGCGCGCATTATGATTCGCGGTGGTACATGACGCATGATCTGTCTATAAATATGAACAAATATGGATCAGCTAAAATCCAGTTATTATCCATCCACGCATTCATTTTGGAATTTGCATCATGCCAATATCATCACCACCGTCAGCTATGCATACCCGGTTTACCTCTGCCCCCAAAAATGGCATGGCGATTACGGCACGAGGTCTGGCAAAAACATATGGCAGCAAAGGCAATGACCGCAAAGAAGCGCTAAAAGGGATTGATCTCGATATTCCAGTCGGATGCGTGTTCGGCCTGCTTGGTGCGAATGGTGCTGGCAAATCGACATTCATAAATATCATGGCAGGCACCGTTGTAAAATCAGCTGGCAGCATCAGCGTCTGGGGCACCGATATTGATGACGATCCACGTCAGGCGCGCGCCAATATCGGCATTGTGCCGCAAGAGTTGAATGTTGATGCCTTTTTCAGCCCGCGTGAAACATTGGAGTTGATGTCAGGCTTGTTTGGGGTTCCTAAATCCGAGCGCCGCGTTGACGAAATTCTGGAGATGGTCAGCCTGACCGAACAGGCAGATTTTTATGCACGTCGTCTGTCTGGCGGTATGCGCCGCCGCTTGCTTGTCGCCAAAGCCATGGTGCATAGCCCACCCATTCTGGTGCTTGACGAACCAACCGCCGGCGTTGATGTATCGTTACGCCAGCGCCTATGGGATAATATTCTGACTTTACGTGATAGCGGCGTGACCGTTGTGCTGACAACGCATTATCTCGAAGAAGCCGAAGCCCTGTGCGACCATGTGGCAATTATTGATAAAGGCAACGTCATCACATCAAAGCCCAAACATGAATTGATGCAGGAAACCAGCGTCAAGGATTTGCATTTGACGCTGACCGCGCCACCACCCGACCCGTTGCCTGCGGCACTGATCGCGCTTGGGGCGGAATGGCAAGATGGCAAATTACAGATCCAGTTCAATCCTCGCGAAATAAGCGCGGGCGCGATTATCAGCAAGGTTACCGCCTTAGGGCTAGAAATTGGCGATGTTAATACACAGGAATCCGACCTTGAAGATGTGTTCCTGGCCTTAACGACATAGGGTTGAACGGAACAGGCCAATTTTGTTCTGATATGATGATGGCAGGGTTTGTTTGATGATGATGTCACAGCGATCGCTATCTTTGCCATATCCATAAGCATTAGTTGGGGCTTGGCTTCGGGGGGCGCGCAGTGTATGTGTTTATCCTATCGATTGATTGAATGCACCCGTAGCTCAGCTGGATAG
>JABJBD010000148.1 GCA_018668795.1 Candidatus Puniceispirillum sp.
CCAGCTAATAATATTGAAAAACTGACGATTAGTGCATACAACTTGGACATTGATGGCACCAAAACTCTTGCAGCAAATGTCGGAACAGAAGCTGTCGTAGATGGAACTAATTCTACATTAGCGTATGGCAATCTAGGCGCCCAAGAGGATGGTATCGTCTCGATCACACTCAATACTGATATTGCAACTAACATAGCTGCGACTACTAACTGGGCAACACCTGTTGCATATTCTCTCGCTGATGGCAGTGGCGACGCAACAGGTTGGGCCGTTGCCATTGACGGAACAATCTCTAAAAATGTGGGTCATTTGACCACTAACACCGCTTTTCAATTTGATCTAGTTGCTACAGACACTAACGGTCTTACTCATACAGTTGACGTTACGTTCAGCATCGACGCAGCGGCAAAGGTGGCAACTGAAAATCTGACAATCAATGTTACTGAAAGCGAGCATTGGGTTGAAACAATTGCGGTTGAGATTAAGCCTAACAACGACTATCTCGGAGATGTAGACGTTTCAACAAGCTTAGGAGCTGCTCGTGCAGTGACAATCCTGGACAAAGCTCTTGATGAAATCTCATCATCACAAGCGAAGCTTGGTGCTATTCAGAACAGACTTCAGCACAACATCGACAATCTATCAAACGGTTCACGGCTAACCGAAACAGCCCGTGGCCGTATTGTGGATGCTGACTTTGCCCGCGAGACTAGCGAGCTGTCAAAGCAGCAAATCCTGGGACAGGCAGCAACCTCGATGCTTGCTCAGGCCAATCAGTCGAAGCAATCGGTCCTCGCCTTGCTTCAGTAAATTACTGATTTTGTTCACTAAGAAAAGGGCGCCGAGAGGCGCCCTTTTTGATTCAAAGCAAAATCCGTGCCAAACTAAATTTTTGTTTGTCAATTAAAAAATCTTTATTTTCTTAACAAAATCTGAAGCAGTCGTTCTTTCCTTTAGATCGGGAGCGAGGTCCCGAGGTGAACAAACTAGAGGAAAAAAACAATGACTGTTATTAATACGAATGTAGCAGCTTTGACTGCCCGCACTTATGCCGTACAGGCAAACGACAAAATGCAAACTTCAATGGAACGCCTCTCATCAGGCCTTCGCATTAACTCTGCAGCTGATGACGCCGCTGGAATGGCCGTCGCCAATAAAATGGAAAGCCAGTTGCGCGGCATGAACGCAGCCATCCGGAACTCACAAGACGGCATCTCATTGGTGCAAACAGCCGAAGCTGGCATGTCCGAAATCACCAACATGATCATTAGGATGCGCGAACTTGCCGTTCAAATGAATAATGGCGTTTACAGTAATGTAGACCGTACAAATGCACAGCTTGAAGTGACCGCACTTCTTGCAGAAGTTGATAAGATTGCCGACAATACAGCCTTCAACAATGTGAAAGTTCTTAACGGCACATATGCAGCCGATATCCGAGCAGGAAACACGAATGCGGAATCTATTTCGGTAACAATTGACTCTGCAAAAACTACCACACTAGGCGCAACATCAGGCTCCGCAGATCTTGCCACTTCCACCGCTACCGGCACGCGGACAGACAATCTAGATAATTCAATTACCTCAACTTTATCTGTAAAGGAATCAGCTGAAGCCAGAATTGATTTATCAACCAAGAATGCTGCTGTTTCAGCTAATGGTTACACTGCAACACATAGCCTGACAAAACCAGATGGATCAACTTGGGCTATTCGAACCTCTGGTGACAATGTTGGCCAAGTTTACAATACAGCTGCAGTGACTTTTGATGCTGACACAGCCAGCAATAATGAAGTTGCTCTAACAGTCACATCGTCGCTTATCAAAACAACAAATGCGATCGCTGCTGGCGACTACACTTCTGGAGACAAGACTGACAATTCTGGTGTCGAGGAATGGGCATCAACAATCAGCGTAGAGGAAGCACACGCTGTGACCCTGGCTAAAAGTACAGCGTTAGGTGCAGAATCTGATGCATTGTATTTTGCTAAAGGCTCCGGAAATGATGAAGCTGATTTCACTCTAGATGCAGACACGGGTGCACTCACTTATTCAGCGAACTCAGGCAAGCTATCATTTGACACGAGCGATACCCCTGACAATAGTCTGACTGTGACGCTCAAAGGGTATAACTTCAATAGCTCAGGAACTAACGCTATAACTGAAGTAGACGATAGTGTTTACGGCACAGGCATATCTGGCAATGATAAGGCATACTCTGTCGAAGGCACTCACAACACTGTGACCTTAGCTGTGGCAACTGATGTTGCGTCTTACTATGATACGGGCAGCAATACTGCGCCGGCAGTTGGAGCCGCAAACGGTGGTTATTCGGTTGGTGCACTAACTGGCATTGCTGGTGCGAGTGTTAGTATCAGCAACACAGGTGTAG
>JABJBD010000084.1 GCA_018668795.1 Candidatus Puniceispirillum sp.
ATGCCCCAGCCTTTGCCCGAATGGCCGCAGCCGCACGTCAGAACGGTAAATATATTGTAGCCATCAAATCAGGCAAAACCGAAGCCTCCCAGATCGCTGCCCAAACCCATACCGCGGCGATTGCTGGTGATGCTAGTTGCTCATCTGCCTTTCTGGCGCAATGCGGAGTGTACGAAGTTGATACCCTAGAGGACATGCTGGAACTCCTTAAAATTTTACATCTGTTTGGCCCGCTTAATGGCAATCGCATCACTGCCATGTGCTGTTCTGGCGGCGAAGTGGGACTGATTGGCGATATGTCTGCAAAACATGATCTTGTGTGGCCAAACATCCCCGAAGATAACGCCACATATCTTGCCAAACAGCTTGGTGCATTGGTCACTATCGCAAACCCACTCGATTACCATACCTTTATCTGGGGGGATGAGGCGGCGATGGCCAATGTCTTTGCTGCGATGATGGGAGGCTGGACTGATATATCTGTTCTGGTCATTGATTTTCCGCGCAATGACCGATGCAGTGACGAAACATGGCTTCCGGCAGTGAATGCACTATGCGAAGCGGTGCGGCGCACAGGCACCAAGGCGGCAATGTTGGCCACTCTACCCGAAGGCATTTCGGAACAATGGGCATGGACATCAATCAAAGCTGGCATAGCCCCGCTTTGCGGTCTGTCAGCCGGACTTAATGCGCTGGAAAAAGCTTCTAACATGCCAGCAACCTTTTTGAAGGGCTGGCAACCCTGTCCAGCAACAACTATATCCGACGCCCCCCGTTTGCTTGATGAAGCTGACGCCAAGACCTTATTAAGTGAGGCTGGCATCACCTGTCCAATAGGTGTTCGTGCCACCACCGCCGATGACGTGACTTCAAACGCCAGAAATTTGCGCGTACCGTTGGCATTAAAAGGTTTGGGGCATCTACATAAAAGCGAAGCAGGGTTAATCCAGCTTGGACTGGATCACAATATGCTCAAACAAGCCGCTTTTGCGATGCAGAGCTGTGATGGGTTTCTGATCGAAGAAATGGTCGAAGTATCCGTAGCCGAACTTCTGGTAGGTTTGTCCCGTGATCCACAATATGGCATCAGCCTGACACTTGGCGTAGGTGGCATATATGCCGAATTATTGGCAGACACGCGTACTGGCATCCTGCCCCTTGATCGTGACTTCATAGAACAGATGCTGTCCGAGCTTCATCTGGCTCCCCTGCTTAACGGCTATCGCGGCCAACCACATGCTGATATTGACGCTGCCCTTGATGAAATCATGGCGCTATGCAGGTTAATTCAGGAAGATACACGGATCACCGAAATTGAAATCAACCCTCTGATACTTGGCGCCACAGGGCAAGGCGCGACAGCCGTTGACGCGCTAATCTGGTATCAGGATAATTCAGACATATAACCAAGAGGAAAAACCCATGGAAGATATAATACGCACCAAAACCGAAGGTGGCATTTTTGAAGTGACGCTAGATCGCCCAAAGGCCAATGCGATTGATCTTGAAACATCTCGTATCATGGGCGAAACATTCCAACATTTTCGTGATAATGAACATTTACGAGTCTGTATCGTGCGCACGGCTGGTGAGCGTTTCTTTTCGGCTGGTTGGGATTTGAAAGCTGCCGCAAACGGCGACTCGGTCACGGCTAATTATGGTGTGGGCGGATTTGCCGGACTGCAGGAATTACGCGATCTGAATAAACCAGTCATTGCTGCGGTTGAGGGCATGTGTGTTGGTGGCGGGTTTGAGTTAGCCTTATCCTGTGATCTTATACTGGCAACAGGTGCGTCACAATTTGCGCTTCCCGAAATAAAAGCTGGCACCCTAGCAGATGCCGCCACAATCAAATTGCCAAAACGTATTCCCTATCACATAGCCATGGACATGCTGTTAACGGGGCGCTGGATGGATTGTTCTGAGGCGCATCGCTGGGGCCTTGTGACCGAAATGTTTGATGCTGGCGCGGCACTCTATGAAAGGGCGTGGGAACTGGCGCGGCATTTGGAAGCGGGTCCCCCGCTGGTATTTGCTGCGATTAAGGAAGTTGCGCGTGAGGCCGAGGCGATGAAGTTTCAGGACATCTTAAACCGAATAACGAAAATGCAGCTTCCGACCGTTGATAAACTATATAATTCCGCAGATGGTCTTGAAGGATTTAAAGCCTTTGCTGAAAAACGCGATCCAGTTTGGAAAGGTCACTAGCTAGTGTTACTAGCCAGTTTTTTAATATTAGTTATCAACTTTAGTAATAAAACAAGGTAACCAAGATATTATGATGTGGCACTTAAATCAGTAAGCATTTGATTAATATTTAGTATTTTTATTCTACGCTTCAAAATATTGTTTTCAGAAGCCCCATTTTTCTTGCAAAACTTGACCTAATACTTACCAATGGGTTTGCAGTTCATAATAATCAGATTTGCTAAGGGGCAAGGTAATGTCGGATAATGTATTAATTACGCGCAACAAGCATATTCTTGAGATCACGCTTAACAAGCCCAAAGTGAATGCCATTGATCATGCCATGAGCAAGGAACTCGCTGACGCCTTTGTAGAATTTGAAAAGGATGATGATCTTCGTGTCGCAATTCTAACAGCCAACGGTGAAAAGATTTTTTCAGCTGGATGGGATCTAAAAGCCCTCGACAAAGGTGATGCCCAGCTAGACGAGTGGTGGAATGATGGTGATTACGGCTATGGCGGATTTGCTGGCCTCACCGAAAACTGGTCAATGAACAAGCCAGTTATTGCCGCGCTAAATGGTCTGGTCATTGGTGGCGGATTTGAAATCGCCATGGCGTGCGATCTGATGATAGCTGCTGACCATGTCGAGTTTGCCTTACCAGAAATGCCCCTTGGCATCATCCCTGATTCTGGTGCCATTCAACGCCTGCCTCGCAGAATACCTCATAACATCGCTCTGGAAATGTTACTTCTGGGTCGACGCATGAAAGCAAATGAAGCAGCACATTATGGCCTTGTTAATAAGGTAGTATTAGCCGAAAAGCTACTCGAGAGCGCGCGTGAATGGGCTGACCAGATCGCTTGGTTTGCACCACTTGCTGTTCAATCAATCAAGGAAGTACTTAGGCATATCGATAGTCAGCCGCTTGAAACCGCCTTTGAAACCATGCGCACCAGCGACCTACCAACCTACCGAGCAATGTTAAAATCAGAAGATGCCGAAGAAGGTGTTCGCGCTTTTGTTGAAAAACGCGACCCTGTTTTCAAAGGCAAATAGGTGCGTAATGACCCAGTGGAATTTTCCTAATATCCGTAAAATCAAAACCGTAGCCAGTCTGGGTGGTGGCCCGATTGGCGGTGGCTGGAGTGCGCATTTTCTCGCACAAGGCTATGACGTGCGAGCCTATCTATATTCAATGGATGAAGAAACCAGTTTCCGTGCAATTGTTGAAACTGCATGGGTTAGCTTGCAGGATCTTGGCCTAGCCAAAGGTGCATCTTTGGACCGCTTATTCATTTCCAGCAATCTGGAGGACGTTGTTCAGACCGCCGAGTTTATTCAAGAAAGTGGACCCGAGCGCCTGGATATCAAGCAGGCACTATACAAGCAACTTGGTGATATTGTTGCACCCCATATTATCATAGCATCCAGCACATCAGGATTGATGATGAGCGATATTCACGCCGAATGTGCAACGCCAAAACGTACACTTGTTGGCCATCCATTTAATCCACCATATTTATTGCCGCTTGTCGAGCTAGTTGGGGGTGATAGCACTTGCGCCGATGCCATCGAATGGGCGGATGCTTTTTACCGACATGCTGGCAAGGAACCCCTCATTCTTAAGAAGGAGATTCCGGGCTTTGTAGCAACCCGCCTGCAAGAAGCGTTATGGCGCGAAGCACTGCACATGGTTGCCAATGGCGAAGCAACCCCAGAAGATATTGATCGTGCATTAATGTATGGGCCTGCACCGCGGATGGTTGTCCAGGGTCAATGTATGGCATTCCATGTGGCCTGCGGTGAAGGTGGCATGGCTACCAATCTTGATCAATTTGGCCCAGCCTTGAAATTGCCTTGGACACGACTTGCGGCACCCGAACTTAATAAGGAATTGCGCGATGCCATGGTAGATGGCTGTAATGAACTAGCAGCCGGACGGCATTTTACCGAAATGGCAGCTGAACGAGATCGCCGGATTGTGGCCGTGCTGAAGGCAGTGCGCTAACGACCACCTAATATCTAATTGAATGTTCCTGAAAGGATGACCTAGATGAACTTTGAAACCATTTTAACCTGCGCAGTGACTGGTGCTGGTGATACCTTATCGAAGAACCCACATGTCCCCGTCACTCCAAAAGAAATTGCTGACGCAGCCATTGATGCCGCAAAAGCTGGTGCTGCGATTGCTCATCTGCATGTGCGCGACACGGAGAGCGGTAAGGGATCACGCGACATCAATCTGTTCCGCGAAGTTGTTGATCGTATTCGCTCAAGCAATACCGATGTGATCATCAATCTGACATCGGGCATGGGTGGTGACTGGGTTCCAAGCGATGCTGATCCGTCAATGCCCGGAGTCGGCACCGATATGATTGGACCCGAGGAAAGGTTGGCGCATGTCACCGATCTATTACCCGAAATATGCAGCCTTGATTGTGGCACAATGAATTTTGGTAATGGCAACGAGATCTATATTTCAACGCCCCCATATTTACGCCACATGGCGGCAACGGCACAAAAACTTGGCGTTAAACCTGAATTGGAAGTGTTTGAACTTGGCCATATCCGTTTTGCCAAGCAGATGATTGCTGAGGGCATTGTCGATGAACCACCCATGTTCCAGATTTGTTTGGGCATTCCGTGGGGTGCCGACCAATCGGTTGATACAATGAAAGTCATGAAAGATGAGTTGCCGGCGAATGCAAGTTGGGCTTCGTTTGGCATTTCGCGCATGCAGATGCCAATGGCCGCTGCCGCTGTCGCTATGGGCGGCAATGTGCGTGTTGGACTAGAAGACAATATCTATCTTGATCGCGGCGTACCTGCGACCAATGGCCAACTTGTAGAGCGGGCAGTTAAAATGATTGAATGTATGGGTTCTAAATTACTGACACCAGTTGAAGCCCGCGCCAAACTTGGTCTTCGCGGCGGTTGATGAAGGAGAGTTCTAGATGTCAAATATGTTATCGCATGAACAGACTATGTTACAGGACACTGTCCGCCGATTCATGGAAGAAGAAATGTTCCCGCATGAGGATCAGATTGACCGTGATGGCCATGTCCCAATCGAACTTGGCCGCCAGATCGAAGCACGATCCAAAGAGCTTGGCCTGTTTGCATCGAACCTGCCCGAAGAGGTTGGCGGCGGCGGCCTTGATTACACAAGTATGGGGTTGATTGAGCGTGAATTCGGTAAAACCAGTCACGCACTGCATTCATGGGTGGCACGACCAACGGAGATTCTTCTAGCGTCCGAGGGTGATCAGCGCGAAAATTATCTCATGCCATGCGTTTCAGGTGAAAAGCGTGAGCTTTTTGCCCTTAGCGAACCTGAAGCTGGCTCCGATATCATGTCAATGAAAAGCAACGCCCGTAGTGACGGCGATGACTGGATCCTGAACGGATCAAAACATTTTATTTCTGGGCCTGTGATGCCCGATTTCGCTATTGTTTTTGCCGCGACCGGTCATGATGAAACTGAACGCGGGTCACGTCAGCGTATCACTGCCTTTCTAGTAGATGTTGGGATGCCCGGTTTCGATATCGACATCGGTTATAATTGCGCCAGCTATCGTGGCTATCTGAATTTCCGCCTCGATTTCAATGACGTCCGTCTTAGCAAAGCTCACATCCTTGGTGAAGAGGGGCGCGGTCTTGAGCTGTCTGGCAAATGGCTAGGCATGGGACGTATCTGGGTAGGTGCAACATGTTGCGGTAAAGCCGAACGGCTATTCACTCTGGCCAGCCAATGGGCAGCCGAACGTAAACAATTTGGCCAGCCTATCGGCAAATTTCAGGGTACTGGATTCAAACTTGCTGACATGGCCGTCGAACTGCGCGCCGCTGACTTACTGGTCAACGATGCGATTGCCAAGGCCAATGATGGCGTAATGAGCGATGCTGATGCAGCCATGGTAAAATTATTCTGCTCTGAAATGCTGAACCATGTCGCTGATAGTACAATGCAGATTTATGGTGGCATGGGTCTGATGGAAGAATTACCGATTCACCGCCTGTGGCGCGATTCGCGACTGGAACGGATCTGGGATGGCACATCAGAAATCCAGCGACATATAATCACCCGCTCGATCCTGCGACCGCTTGGAGCATGACGCATAACCGGATAAAAAACCTGGAGCGACTTTTAAACCCGCGGCATGTGGCCATCATCGGTGGCCGTGATGCCGAAGTGGTAATTAAAGAATGTAGGCGCAGTGGTTATGATGGCCCCATATGGCCAGTGAATCCAAATCGGGAACAGATTGGTGGTTTACGATGTTTCAAGCATATACAGGATTTACCCGCGCCGCCTGATGCTGTTTTTTTAGCCGTGCCACGTAAGGCAGCAATCGAATGTATTGGTGATCTCCGGGATAGGGGTGCTGGTGGTGTGGTGTGCTATACGGCCGGTTTTGGTGAAACTGGTGACGCTGGTGCAAAGGCTGAAAAATCCCTGATTGAAGCCGCCGGTGATCTGGCATTGGTAGGGCCCAATTGCTATGGCGTCATAAACTATCATCGTGGCCTCGCCTTATGGCCCTTTGCACATGGTGGACATCATCCAGGATTTGGCGCCGCCATTGTCACCCAGAGCGGGATGTTTTCGTCCGACCTGACGATGAGTCAGCGGTCCCTCCCGCTTAGCTATATGGTCTCAGCTGGCAATCAGTCAGTGTTGCGATTGGAAGATTTTGTCAATGCTTTTATAGAGCAGGACCATGTTCGGGCTATCGGCTTGCACATTGAAGGCTTGCCCGATCCTGCAGGATTCGAGAAAGTGGCTTTACGGGCGCTGGCCTGTGATATTCCAATTGTTGCGCTGAAAACAGGAAGTTCGCAAATTGGCTCACAGTTAACCATCAGTCACACAGGCTCGATGTCCGGCACCGACAAGACCTATTCGGCTTTTTTTGACCGACTTGGTATTATCCGGGCTCATGATCCGTCACACTTTCTCGAAACTCTCAAATTCCTCTGCGTTGCTGGCAAACCAAGCGGTAGGCGTCTTGCCGGATTCACATGCTCTGGCGGCGGTGCAACAATGCTTGCCGACTATGCCGAACCACTTGGTCTGAGTTTTCCGCAACCATCCACTACTACAAAAACGGCATTGAGCGCACTACTTCCACATACAGCCACAGTCTCGAACCCGTTGGACTACACTACGCCAATCTGGGGAATTACCGAAAAGACCCATCCCGTCTTTGTGGCCACACTAGCCGACGGGTATGACGCTGCCGTAATCGTTCAGGACTATCCAGCAGCTGGTCTTGATGAAAGCAAACCTTACTACCAAAGTGATGCCGACAGTTTTATTAAAGCAACCTCGGCCGCTGGCATCCCGTCAGCTATCTGCAGTACCATTCACGAAAACCTTGATCTCGAAACACGCAATTATCTGATCACACATAATGTTGCCCCAATGCAGGGGATCAACGAATGTCTACATGCCGTTGCTGCAGCGACTAATTATCGCGAACGGCGTGATGAAATCATGCAACATCCGGCTGTTGAGCTCTATCCCACCATGCCAGCCCCGCATAAAACATACATGCTGAACGAACTTGCAGGAAAGCAGAAACTAGCTAATAGTTGCGTTGATATTCCCGCACATGAGCATATTCACACTGGTGATAAGTTAGAAAAGACAGCACTTTCCTTTCCGCTGGCCTTGAAATTTCTAAGTCCAGACCTTGCCCACAAAACCGAAGCCGGTGCCGTTCAGCTTGGTATCGGGGACATCGAAAGCCTTCAAATCTCAGTTGCAAACATGCAGTCCCATATCGGGCATACCAACCCTTTCATTAAGCAGGACGGCTTTTTGATCGAGGAAATGGTCAGTGATGTAATTGCCGAATTGATGGTCAGCGTCCGACGCGATCCACAATTTGGTTTAGTTCTGATGCTATCTAGCGGTGGAATAATGGCTGAATTATTTGATGATGCAACCACCCTTATTCTGCCAGCAGGTCGGGTCAGCATGATGCGCGCATTGGCCTCCCTTCGGATTTCAAAGTTGATTGAAGGTTATCGTGGCAAGGGGTCTGTTGATAAGGACAAGCTACTGGACTGCCTCGAACAGATCGTATCAGTTATCGCCGACGATCCAGCCATAGTTGAAATTGAGATCAATCCGATAATGTTAACTGCCAACAAAATAGTCGCAGTTGATGCGGTTGTAACATGTCGAGAGATTTAGCTCATTACAAAGGGGTTAGCCATCGATTCGGTGGACATGTTCAGCCAGACAGTTTTTGGTCTGGTATAATCATAAATCGCTTGCATACCACTTTCACGCCCGTAGCCTGATTCCTTAAAGCCACCAAATTCGGCAATCGGCGAAACCACCCGATACGTGTTCACCCAAACAATGCCAGCCCGCAATGCATTGGCCATGCGCAATGAACGAGCACCGTCGGCAGTAAACACGCCGGCGGCCAGACCGTATTTGGTGTCATTGGCATAGGCCAGAACTTCTTCCTCTTCACGGAAACGAAGCACACTTAAAACAGGACCAAATAATTCAGTATCAACAATAGTCATATCCTGACGATGACATTCAATGATTGTCGGTTCGAAATAAAGTCCTGTAGTCGGATTGGTAGGGCGCTTGCCACCAACAAGTAAACGGCCTCCTTCGGCGACTGCCAATTTTACCTGTTCCTCGATATGGGTAATCTGCGCCATGGTTGCCAGCGGTCCCATCTGGGTGGCATCGTCCAATGGATCGCCAATCCTTATCTGATTGGCCTGTGCTACCAACTTTTCCAGAAATTCATTGGCGATGTCGTCATGCAGATACAATCGCGATCCAGCAACACAGCTTTGCCCGCTTGCGCCGAAAATTCCCGCAATCGATCCGTTAACTGCACTGTCGATATTGGCATCGTCAAAAACGATAAAAGGCGATTTGCCACCTAGTTCAAGGGATACTTGCGCAAAGTTCTCTGCGGCATTGCGTGCCACATGACGCGCCGCATTGGTACCACCGGTAAAGCTTATGCGCTGAACAAGTGGATGCGAGGTTAGAGCACGACCACAGGGGTCAGAATGTCCAGTCACAATATTGATAACCCCTGGAGGAAACCCAGCTGCCTCGACAATTTTTCCAAATTCAAGCATAGCAGCTGAAGCATATTCAGACGCCTTTAGTACCACCGTATTGCCAGCTGCCAGAGCTGGGCCAATCTTCACCGCAACCAAAAATAGCTGTGAATTCCATGGCACAATCGCTGCAACAACACCAAGAGGCTCACGCAATGTCAGAGTCATCATATCCGGCTTGTCGATGGGCAAAGTGGCACCTTGAACCTTGTCAGCACATCCGGCGTAGAATTGAAAGAATTCGGCAATATATTTTGCCTGCCACTTGGTTTCCTTCAGCATTTTGCCGGTATCGATAGTTTCGATACGCCCAAGATGCTCGGATTGATCGGCAAGCAGTTCAGCAAGACGGCGCAGATATTTACCCCGTGCAGTTGGCGTTAGACCAGCCCATTCACCATTGGTGAACGCGCGATGTGCAGCCTCTACCGCACTATTAATGTCATATTCTGTCGCCTCAGGAAGCTTGCACCACGGCATTTCTGTGGTTGGGTTAATACTGTCAAAGGTCCTGCCATCACTGGCATCAACCCATGCGCCATCAATAAACATCTTATAGGATACTAGGCCTGTCAAATTCACCTCCCCGCATTACATCTAGAAAAACCCCTTCAATAAAATACTAATCCCAAATTACTGGTCTGGACAAACATCAAAATGGGTATGCCGGATGGTCAAGAGTTAGACTTTAAAATTAGATAACGATGTCGGCGCATTATCAATGACTAAACTTTAAGCGCCTCAATTGTTTCCAGAAGCGTAGCATTAACCTTGCGGGGGCCTTTATCAAGACGGTTATTATGTCGCCGTACACCTGGTAGTCGAACTCCATCCATCGTGTTGAGCTTTTCAACAAATCCTTCGACATGTTCTGGCCAGTCAGGTCCTGCGATGATATCTGGCGACATGGCAAGGATCATTTCACCGCCACGAGCAGGCCCACCATCTCCATTATCATTTTCTTTGGCTTCAAAGCTGAATTGTTCGCCTGTCAGGCCAGCTGCCAGCAATTCGACCATCATTGAAATCGCTGATCCTTTATAGCCGCCAAACGGCAATAACACGCCCTTTGCAATTGCAGCCGGATCAGTCGTCGGGTTACCATCAGCGTCAAGCCCAGTTCCTATTGGCACCGAGCGGCCGTCGCGTGCGGCGATCTGAATATCACCCATCGCCATCGATGCCGTAGCCATATCATATACAATCGGCGTTGCCCCCGGACGCGGCCAAGCAAAGGAAATCGGATTTGTGCCAAACAAAGCGGTTGTTGATCCGGCGGGCGCCACCGCGGGCATATAGGCGGTACAGGCGATGCCAACCAATCCACGGTCAGCCAGATATTCGGTTTCAGGCCATAATGAAGCAAAATGGTGAACACCAATCAGTGATAGAGCACCGATGCCAACCTCTTTCGCAGCGTCAGCCAAAATCGGCAAACCGGCAGCCTGGGCTATGGGGGCAAAACAGCCATGTCCATCAACTTGAATAACCGCCGGTGTTATTTTATTGACTGTCGGTTTTGCCTTACCATTAACCTTTCCACTTCGAAGTGCTTTAACGTAACCCGGCACACGGAACAGACCATGTGAATGCGACCCGTCACGTTCGGCACGTGTCATGATATCCGCAAGCGCAGCAGCATTTGCGGCATCACAACCATTCTCTGTCATGACATCTTCAATGAGCTTATAAATCGCATCCAATTCAAGTAATAAAGTGCTCACTTGTAACGTGTCCCCGTTTCTTCACGGCGTGGACGAGCCATGGCCAGAATCGCATCTTGCATGGTTATTTTACCGATAACCTTGCCAGCACTATTAACAACAGCACCACTATCAGTTTTCAACTCACTCATCGTTGTCAACGCATCTTCAAGCAAAGCTGTCGACTGAAATTTGGGACCTGATACACGTCCTGCTTTTGTCATCAAGGTGGATACTTTGATAACTCGGCCACGATTTATATCCTTTATGAAATCGGCAATATAGTCATCAGCTGGCTCCATAATAATGTTCTGAGGGTCGCCATCCTGAATAACAGCTCCATCACGTAGAATTGATATTTGATCGCCAATCCTTAGAGCTTCATCTAGATCGTGTGTAATAAATACGATGGTTTTATGCAGTTCCTTCTGAAGATCAAGAAGAATACTTTGCATGTCGTTGCGAATAAGTGGATCAAGCGCTGAGAATGCTTCATCCATAAGCAATATCTCAGCATCAGTTGCTAAGGCCCGAGCCAACCCAACACGTTGTTGCATTCCACCCGAAAGCTGAGCAGGAAAATGTTTTTCAAAACCACCCAAACCAACACGTTCCAACCAACGCTGGCTTCGCTCCACTGCTTCTTTCTCTTCTACGCCCTGAACTGTTAAACCATAAGCAGCATTCTGGGCAACATTTCGGTGTGGTAGGAGAGCAAATTTTTGAAAAACCATTGATGCTTTAAAACGACGGAAATGCATCAAATCGTTTGATGACATTTGCATAACATCCTCACCATCAACGAGCACATGGCCATCAGTAGGTTCAATGAGGCGATTAATATGTCGAATCAAAGTTGATTTGCCTGAGCCTGATAGTCCCATTATGACGTGAATACGCTTTTCAGGAATATCAATGTTAATGTCTGACAAACCAAGAACATGCTGATGCTCGTCCAGCAGTTCTTGCTTAGACACACCTTGTCTGACAAGTGGCATAGCTTTATCAGGCCTTTTTCCAAAGACCTTATACAAATTTTTGATTTTGATTTTAATATCAGCCATGGTCATGTCCCCCTCGGTGCTGCTGCAACCGCTTTCCATATTTTTGTGAGACCCGGTCAAAAATAATGGCAAGACCTACGATTGCTAACCCATTCATAAAACCAAGGGCAAGGTATTGATTTTGAATTGCTTGCAAAACAGGTATGCCCAGTCCGCGTACGCCAATCATTGAAGCAATAACTACCATCGCCAAAGCCATCATAATGGTCTGATTAATACCAGCAAATATGTTTGGAAGCGCAAGAGGTATCTGGACTCCAAAAAGTTTTTGTCTGTCATTTGCGCCAAAAGCGTTTGCAGCCTCTAAAACATCTTTGTCAACTAGTCGAATTCCAAGATTCGTAAGTCGAACCATAGGAGGCATCGCGTAAACACACACCGCAATGAGCCCAGGCACTTTACCAATGCCTAGCAGCATCAACACTGGCAACAAATAAACAAAAATAGGTATGGTTTGCATAACATCTAGTATTGGAGTGATTACCGACTGAACTCTATCAGATTTCGCCATCCAAATCCCCAGGGGCATTCCTATGGCTACACATAAAAGTGTGGCGACTGAAATGAGGGCAATTGTCGACATTGTGTCTTCCCACATTCCAAAATATCCAATCAGTATAAAGCTGATCATAGATCCAACAGCTAGCTTCCAACTTCTCGAACCAAGGTAGGCAAGTCCACCCACAATGAGCAAAATAAAAGGCCACGGCGTGGCCACTAGTAATTTCTCAAGCCAAATCAAAAACCATAAAAGGGGATCAAAAAAACCTTCAATGGCTTCACCGTTAGCTCTGGAAAACTCACGAAAGGTACCATCAATAGACAGTTTAAAGTCCCTCAAGTCTCGGCGAGACATGTCCGGAAAATCAGTGAAAAATTCAAGCATTTTTTCCCCCAAATAAAATGAGCGCAGCCGAAAGTTTGGCTACGCTCACAAAATTAATAGCTTAGAGTGATTTTTTCACTTTTGCTGCAACGTCTGCTGACACCCACTTGGTCCAGATGTCCTGATGCTGGTCCAAGAACTCAAGCGCAGCGTCTGGGCCTGTAGCCTGATTTTCTTCCATATAAACCAGCATGCCGTTCATGATAGGCCCAGGGTAGATACGACTGCTGAAATATGTCATCACATCAGGCATTGACTTGATTTCAGGTGTAACAACCGTCTGAACAACAGATTCTGTCCAAGCAGATGGCTTTGGATCAGCACATTTTTCTGGCCCCAAAGCAATACAGCTGTTCCAGTGGTCATGCCCAACAAACGGAACGCCAAAATCCATCAGCTGCATCTCGTATTTGCCGACTGGTGCCGTTGGAGACCAGTAGTAACCCAACCAGTTTTGATCACGCTGAGCTGCTTTTGCCATTGAAGCATCTAGGCCAGCTTGTGACCCTGGATCAACCAGCACCCAACCTTTTTTCTCCATCTCAAATGCTTTAAACAGTTGTTGGTTAGACAGTTGGCAACCCCAACCTGCTGGGCAACCAATAAATGCTCCTTTTGAGGGATCTTCTTTGTCAGGGAATAAGTCTGGACGCTCCAAAATGTCCAAAACTGTTTTGAATTCTGGGTTACGCTTAAGTGTACCTGGCGTTACCCACCAACCCTCACCAAGTTCAGTGATTGGGCCTTTAATTGCTGAGTGCAACCTGCCCTCTGACATGGCTTTTTCAAGCTCAACAGAAACCGCATTTGTCCACAACTCTGCAGCAACATGGGGTTGGCCTTTTTCATTCATTGTCGCAAATGTGGCTGTTGTAGCGCCAGGGATTAGCTCAATTTTACAGCCAAAACCCTCTTCCAAAATGATTTTGTCAACATTAGCCATCAATGTAGCTGAGGGCCAATTCATATCTGACATTTGGAATTCACCGCAAGCTGCATTTGCCTGCCCATTCATACCAAACGCCACACCAGCAACTACAGCTGCTGAAATCAGTATTTTTTTCATCGGATTACTCTCCTTGAAATTAATTTGTTTTCTTTTAACCAACCATAAATGGGACATTCCCAAATACGACATTAACTATTCTTACAACCTTAAGAGGCGATAACCACCCCTAATAACCTAGAATCGACATTTTTTATTAAATTTGATAAGTTGCAACAAGAGTAAAGCTTTTCTCGACCAAAGGGAACACCTACCTTTTACACAATTATATATTAACCATACGCCCTTCATATTGTGAAAATTTATTTTAGAATGAGAAAAGGGACGAGAGTTTAATTGCGATATTCAGGTTCTTCCTCATCAAGAATGGCACGTATCGCCGTCAGATGTGCCTCTACGTCACCATCATAATTTTCCCATTGCGATGCCGTCTTTTCGGCCACATCGTCGGAAATATACGCTAATGGCAGGCCAGATGACAATGCGGTGATATATGTGCGACACCCGCGTTCGTAATGATAAGCAAGGTCAAATGCCAGTGATGGCGTCTCGGCCACCGTCATCAAACCATGGCTTCCCATCATCATAATGCGCCTGTTGCCAAGCAAGGTTGATAGTCGCTCTGCTTCATCATCAAGCCCCATACCGTCAAACCCCATATCGATTGCAACTCTGTCGTGATAACGGCATGTCGTCTGGTCAATTGCTGGCAAGGATGGATCTTTTAAAGCGCTAAGAGCCGTTGCATAATGCGTATGCAGATGCACGATACAACGTGCCTGCGGGTTATTGCGATGCATCGCGCCGTGGATTGCCCATGCTGTTGGATCAATATTGTCACCTTGTTCCTTGGCTGACTTGCCTGTGTCAAGTAACAGCAGATCGCTAGCTTTCATTTTCGAAAAATGCACACCATAGGGATTCATCAAGAATTGCTGGCCATCATCTGAGACAGCATAAGAAAAGTGATTAGCAATACCTTCATGCATGTTTTCACGCGCGGTCCAACGGAAAATCGCAGCTAGATCACAGCGCGCTTCATCAAGATCAACAGCTATTTTTGACATCAGCTTACCTCCCCGCCTGTTTCGCAATCTTTAACTGGCGTATGTTTCACATAGTGTCAGGGTGCCGTTAAAATCCGCATTTTGTCCAGCCCAATATTGATCTGTCAGGCATGCACCAGAATTGACATTTGATGCATAATCGGCAAAGGCTGATGTCAGAGAATTTGTTGACTCAAAATTTTGCTGCCAGAACACAGGGCACAACGCCATAAATACCAACAGAATGACATTTAAGAAGGTCACAGAGCTATGCAGAAATGCCAGTCCATAATCGCAGGTAGCCCCGTTGCCAGTGGCGAATCGCCAATCGAGAAACGATATCCGGCAACTGGTGAAATTATCGCCCATATAGAACCCGCCACAAATCAAATGCTGGATCAGGCGGTTGCCGCCGCAACAGCCGCGCAAAAATCATGGGCGCGAATCGACCGTGCCGAACGAGGGCGGATACTGCACAAGGCAGCCAATTTGATGCGTGAAGCTAATGATGAGCTCGCACGCCTTGAGGTAAAGGATGTTGGCAAGTTATTCAGCGAAGCGGTATCAGCCGATGTGCCAAGCGGCCCCGACGCGCTTGATTATTTCGCGTCCCTAACGGCAACCATGACAGGCGATCATTTTAGCTGGGAAGATGCCATCGGATATTCTGAGCGTATCCCGCTTGGGGTTTGCGCTGGTATTGGCGCATGGAACTATCCGGTACAGATTGCATGCTGGAAAGCCGCGCCAGCGCTGGCAACAGGAAATGCCTTTATCCTAAAACCGTCAGAAGAAACCCCCCTCAGCGGTCAACGCATCGCCGAACTGTTCCACGAAGCGGGACTGCCTGATGGCCTTTTTCAGGTTATCCATGGGGACTACCGGATTGGTCAGGCCATTTGTGAACATCCTGGCATTGCCAAGATTTCCCTCACAGGTGGTGTGGAAACAGGCAAGCTGATTATGGCACAAAGCGCATCATCCTTAAAAAAGGTCACCTTGGAGCTTGGTGGTAAGTCACCTCTTATCGTGTTTGATGATTGTGACTTTGATCTGGCAGTTCAAACCGCGCTTGATGCCAATTTCTATACCGCCGGCGAGGTTTGTTCGAATGGCACCCGCGTTTTCGTCCAAGACTCGATTGCTGATGACTTTGTCGCCGCAATGGTTGAAAAGGCCAGTGCCATGCGCGTTGGCGATCCAATGGCTACCGATGTCCAGATGGGTGCCCTGATTTCTGAAAAACATCTGGCGCGCGTTCTTGATTATGTTGAAATTGGGCGTAACGAGGGCGCCACCATTGCCACAGGAGGTAACCGCGTGCAACCGCAAGGGTTTGAAAACGGTTATTTCATGGAGCCAACAATTTTGACAAACTGCACAGACGATATGCGCGTTGTCCGTGAAGAAATATTTGGTCCGGTTATGTCAGTTCTCACCTTCAAAACTGAAGATGAAGCTATCACCCGTGCCAATGATACTAAATTTGGTCTTGGCGCTGGCCTTATGACAAAGGATCTGGCACGCGCGCATCGTGTTGCTGGCCAGCTTGAGTCAGGCAATGTCTGGGTGAACACTTTTAATATTTTGCCACCGGGACTGTCTTTTGGCGGCGCCAAGAATTCTGGTTTTGGGCGGGAAAACAGCATTTATGCCATTGAGGCCTATACCGAAGTAAGATCAACCTATATTCAACTATAAATCATGCAAATAGATTTGGCGGTTTAGTCGGCGCGTAATGTGAAGCCAACATCCCCTGTAACTTGGCTGACTGAGTTGCCGCATCAAATTCTGCGCGCAAACGGCGCTGGGCTTTTGCGACCATTGCTGGCACATCAGCCATTGATGCAAAGCGTCTTAGCGCAGTTACCAAGGAGTCGCTGTCATTTTCTAGTGCCAGAATGCCACTCACATTATCGTTGATAATTTCGGGAATGCCCGCATGATTCGAAGCAATCACAGGGCATCCAGCACGTATAGCTTCGAGTATCACCGTCGGCAGACCTTCACAGTCTCCATTCGGCGCTTGGTGACTTGGCACAACGACAGCACTACATGACCGCATCCGTAGCGCCAGTTGTTCGGGTGTCTGCCAACCCAGAAATGATATATTGGGAATCCCGATTGCCATCTCACGAAGATGGTCTGCATCTGGACCAGTGCCTGCAATATCAAGACCTTTTACAATACCGGTTTCACCACTTTGGTGAAGCGCACGCATCGCTGTCAGCAGAACATTGACGCCCTTTTTACCTACCAGCCGGCCAATGAACAATAACCGGCCCTCTCTTGGTGTCGGGGGTTGCATATCTGCGAGATCAATTCCGATATAATGGGTTACCAGCTTATGTTTGGGAAAGCCCTGTGCCTCCAGCCGTTTTGCCACAAAATCTGACACGCATAAAAATCCGTTAGCATATGCTTGAAGTGCCGCCAGCCGCCTTTGATATATAGTCGGCAAAAACCGTTTGCGCTCATGTGTAAATTTGGTTGCATCACCACCATGATAGGTCACATAAAGTGGAATATTTAACCGCTGTGCAACTGGCAAAGCCAACGCCCCCCCACGGCCAAAATGCGCATGAAGAACCTGCGGCCTGAGAGCCTCCAATGATTTATATGACAGTGAAAATCCAGTTTGCTTGAAAATCGACGCGCCTAACATTGTGCGCGCTGTCAGATGCTTTGCACCCTCCAACTCATCGGCACGCCAACCAATTTTATTTGCTAGATAGACAGGATTTAACCGATCAAAACTCATATAATGCGATTTAATAAACCCTTCAGAAGGTAACAAAAGCTTATCCCTGAAAACAAGGCAGGTTTTACCCCCAACATTTTTTTTTACATCAATTGGCATTATCGATCTCTGGCAAAGGCAAAGCAGTGGTATATTTTATTTCTTCCATCGCAAAGGATGAGCTGACATCGGTGAGTTCAACATTTGCAATCAATGTCCGGTAAAACCGATCGTAGGCCTTCATATCGGGCACCACAACCCTAAGCAGATAATCAACCTCGCCACTCATCCTGTAAAACTCCACAACTTCAGGCATGTCCGCAACCATATCAGCAAAATTTTTGAGCCAGTCAGCATTATGTTTGTCGGTGCGCACGGCCACAAAGACCGACATGCCAACACCCATTTTCTGTGGATCCAGCAAGGCAACACGTTTGCGGATCAGGCCAACTTCCTCCATGCGCTGTATTCGGCGCCAGCACGGTGTCACCGACAAGCCAACCTTGCGCGCAATATCGGCAACGGGCTGAGCAGCGTTTTCTTGAAGTTCGGCAAGAATTTTTCTGTCTGTTTTATCCATGATGAGAATTCCATTAGTTTTGAGCAAAATTGGCGCCAAGAACGTAACCAAAACGCAAAAAGATTGCTTTTTTCTAACACAAATCTACAAAACATGGAAAAAATATCTAAAAATATAGCAAAATGGGTTTTTGACTATTCAGTTCGTTTCATATTTACGCGCTTGCAATCATCAGACGCAGTCGGCAATATCTCGCTTCATGGCAGACACGCAATCAGACAACATCATTAAAACAGACCTATCTTGCATACCACAGCCTGCAATTGTGACCAGCAATCACTGGCATGATTATGCGCTTATTGATAGCGGTAATCAGCGCAAGTTAGAACGATTTGGGAAATACCGTTTTATACGCCCTGAACCCCAAGCCATGTGGTCACCGCGGCTTGATGAAAGCGAATGGAAAGCCGATGGCACCTTTATCGCCAGCCATAGCGAGGCTGACAGTGGTGAAGGTGGTGGCTGGAAATTACAAAATGATCTCCCGTCAGAGTGGCTAGTTACCTATCAGAATTTGCGCTTTTTTGCGCGGCCAACGCCGTTTCGTCATCTTGGCTTTTTCCCGGAACAGGCCGCGCATTGGAACTGGTGTGCTGATGCCATCAAACAGCGTATTTCACGCCAGCCCGATACGCCGCCACGTATATTGAACCTGTTTGCCTATTCGGGTGTTGCAAGTTTGCATGCCGCCGCCGCCGGTGCAGATGTTACCCATCTTGACGCCAGTAAAAAAGCCGTGGCTCAAGCTTTTGAAAATCGCGACGCGTCGGACTTGCAAAATGCACCTATCCGCTTCATCACTGATGATGCGATGCGTTTTGTCGAACGTGAAATCAGACGGGGACGCCGCTATGATGGAATTATTATGGACCCCCCAAAATATGGCCGCGGCCCCAAAGGTGAATTCTGGCGCATTGAAGAAGATATGCCAGCTTTGCTAAAGGCATGCAGGAATTTGCTGTCCGACAACCCACTGTTCATGGTGCTGACTATTTATGCTATTCGCGCATCATCACTGGTCGCACATTATGCTATGGCTGAGGCCGTAAACGGCCTTGGCGGGACTATTACTTCAGGCGAACTGGCAGTGCAGGAAGAGACCCTCAAAGGGCAGCTTGCACCACGGGTGGTCTCGCAGGCGAATTTTGCGCGCTGGCGCGCTAGCTGATAGATGGCTTAGCGTTTGTGGCGCAACGCCTCATATAATGTAATGCCTGTTGCCACTGCCAGATTCAACGAGTCCGATCGACCCAGCATGGGCAGACGTATCAACTGCGTGCAAGCTTGCATCAACGTCGGCGGCAAACCTGCTTGCTCATTGCCCATTAAAATCATTAAAGCGCCTCTATAATCAGCTTCACGATAATCGATCGATGCTGGCAAAGCAGTGCCAATAATCTGCCCTTGATTGCCTATCCAGCGCTGGGTGAATTCAAGAAAATCTGATTGATTACATTGCGCAATCTCAACATTAAATATTGCCCCCATGGATGCGCGAACCGCTTCAACCGAATAGGGGTCTGTGCAGTCGTCGATCAGAATGATGCCTTTGGCACCTACCGCATCTGCACTGCGCATGATCGTTCCCAGATTGCCTGGATCACGAACCCGATCAAGGGCAATCCATGGCCGCGACAGATCAGGGTAAATACTATCTAAATCAACCCATTTCTGGCGAAAAGCTCCAAGAAGCATTTGTGGATTATCTTTCCGGCTGATTCGTTGCAAAAGCTTTTCCGACATCGGTAAAGCCCGCCCATCTTCATGATCAAGTGCATCCAGCAAACTGCGCACATGCGGCTCGTTTTCTCGGCCTCCCAGAAATGCCAGCCTGTGCATTTCCCAGCCAAGTGCCACAGCTTCATTGCATATGCGCGTTCCTTCAGCCAAAAACCAGCCTGACTGCCGCCGATATTTGCGTTCATGCAAGGCGCGCAGAAATTTTACTTCGGCATTAGCGGTGCTGGTAATCGATTCCGGTATATGGATAGAATGTGTCGATTTCATGTGTTGCTATGTAGCAAAATTATGATGCCGATACCATAGCCACTAAAGATTGAAAAATGTGCAGTCAAAGCAATATCACCCAGAAAAAGTCGATCTGACTTCTTAACTGCTAATTTTTACGTCAAAAATAGCCTTTATTTATACTTTTTTATTTGGTTTACGGTAAATACCCCATAGGGTGATGTTCATATAAGGGCTAAGTCCCGCCGCTTTGAAGGATACCATTGATGAGCGAACAAACCATAAGAACTCTTTTGCGAAATGACGATCAGAGCGCAGCGCAAAAGATTGGCTTTTTACTTTTAAATGACTTTTCAATGCTTGCTTTTTCAGCTGCAATTGAGCCTTTACGCCAAGCCAACCGCCAAAGCAACAAAGAGCTTTTCGACTGGGTTATCGCTAGTGTTGATGGAAATCCCAGCAAAGCTAGTAATGGTGTCATCATTTCATGTGATGGCGCGTCTGATATTCTGCAAAACTGCCGCATGGTATTCGTTTGTGCTGGTGTTAATGTGCGCGCCAACACTGACAAATCGGTACTGAATATGGTCCGCCGCCTTGACCGAAATGGCGCCGTAATTGGGGCCATTTGCACAGGCACCTATGTCATGGCCGCAGCAGGTTTGCTTGAGGGGCGACGCTGTACTATTCACTGGGAAAATATTGACGGTCTGGCCGAAGAGTTTCCCGAACTGGAAATTACCAATGACCTGTTCGAGGTTGATGGCACCAGAGTCACATGTTCGGGGGGAACAGCAGCCCTTGATATGATGCTTAATTTGATCACGCAAACGCATGGTTCGCAACTTGCTGCCGAAGTATCAGACCAATTCATACATGACCGGATACGCGAACCAACCGACCACCAGCGTATGGAGTTACGCTCACGAATTGGCGTCAGTCATCCAAAATTACTGGCCGTAGTCAAAACGATGGAAGACAATCTCGAAGAACCACTGGCACAAACATCAATTGCACGCATCACAAACCTGTCAACACGCCAACTTGAGCGTTTATTCAGAAAATACCTGAACACCACGCCAACGCGTTATTATCTGAATTTGCGGCTGGCGCGCGCCCGACATCTGTTACGCCAAACATCAATGTCGATTCTGTCAGTTGCGCTTGCCTGTGGGTTTGTTTCAGCGTCGCATTTTTCAAAATGCTACCGCGAATGCTATGGGCGAACACCACGTGCCGAACGCGCCCCAAACTAGGCATCATCCAAACCATAAAATCTCAATCACTAGGATGATGTTTAGCCTGCAGCCGCTTTAATCGCGCCTAACATGCTGGCAAGCCCGTTTTTACGCGTTGCCGATAGATGTGAATCAAGCCCTATCTCGGTTAGAAAATCGGCCTCTGTATCACGTATTTCACTAGCCTCACGACCAGAGTAAACCCGAAGCAAAAGTGCCACCAACCCCTGCACAATAGCGGCATCCGATTCAGCCATAAAAACAAACCTGTTATCTGCCTGCCGTTCGGTAGCAAAATAGACAACTGACTGACAGCCCCGAAGCCGGTGATCGTCATCTCGATATTGCGCTGGAAAATCCCCTAATTTACGACCTTGATCGATCAGTAATTGATAGCGATCCTCCCAATCATCAAAGAATGAGAACTCTTCGACGATGGCTAGGGCTTCTTGCTTGGCTGTATTGACCGACATAACACGTTTCCATTTAATTTAGGCTTGCTATTACCTAACCGATATTGCGTCGCCGTGCCAGCAGATCAAGTAGGCGCGATGCCGCATCAATAGATTTTGTACCTGGCAGAAACACCGCCGCCACGCCAGCCTTGCGCAAGGCTGGAATATCACCGGGCGGAATCACGCCACCAACCACCAATTCGATATGTTGACCATCACCTTTATCAAGACGCTGTCGCAAAGCTGGCACATGGCTTAGATGGCTTGCCGCCAATGTTGAAATGCCAACGGCATCAACACCCACCTCAATTGCCATCTCATAGACTTCATCCGGACTTTGGAAAAGGGGGCCGATAGTGACATCAAACCCAATATCAGAAAAAGCCGATGCAATAACTTTCTGTCCGCGATCATGTCCATCCTGACCAAGCTTGGCGACCAAAATACGCGGTGGACGTCCAGTTGCTGTAACAAAGGCCTCAACCCGCTCGGATAATATTGTCAGATCCTCAGCCCCTTTCATCTGTTGATGCCAAACCCCTTTTACCGCTTTTATGTCAGCTTTATGACGACCAAATTCTGATGCCAGTGCTGATGACATTTCACCAACTGTTGCTCGGCATCGCGCCGCTTCAATGGCAAAGGGCATCAGATTATCGGATCCCGCTGCAGCATTTTTCAGCGCCGCTAATGATGCCTCAACTTTGGTTTCGTCACGTGTGCTTTTAAGCCTTTTCAACTGGGAAATCTGCTGGGCACGAACTACCGCATTGTCGATACGGCGCACTTGCACCTCTTCGTCAATTATATCTGGATCTCCATTGCCATCGGAAAACTGATATTTATTGACGCCAACAATCGTTTGCGCACCCGAATCTATCTTGGCTTGGGTAATCGTTGCCACCTCTTCAATGCGTAATTTTGGCAACCCGTCCTCAATCGCTTTGGCCATCCCACCCATGGCTTCAATCTCATCCATATGGCGGCGACATTTATCCGCCAGATCGCGTGTGAGGCTTTCAATTAGATAAGAGCCACCAAACGGGTCTATAACATGCGCCATATTTGCTTCATGTTGCAGGTGTAGCTGCGTGTTACGGGCGATTCTGGCTGCATAATCAGTCGGTAATCCCAGCGCCTCATCCAACGAATTGGTATGCAACGACTGTGTTTGTCCAGCCACAGCCGCCGCCGCCTCGATACAGGTACGCGGCACATTATTGAAAACATCCTGCGCGGCAAGCGACCACCCCGAAGTCTGGCAATGTGTCCGCAGCATCAAGGATTTAGGGTCTTTTGGCGCAAAATTCCGCTGCATGATTTCGGCCCACAACAGCCGCGCTGCCCGCAATTTGGCGATTTCCATATAAAAATTCATGCCGGTGGCAAAGAAAAAGGACAGACGCGGCACAAAAGCATCAACGTCAAGACCAGCCGCCACGCCCGCTCGCACATATTCCAACCCGTCAGCCAACGTATAGGCAAGCTCCAGATCAGCCGAGGCACCAGCTTCCTGCATATGGTATCCTGATACAGAAATGAAATTAAATTTAGGCATATGGTCAGCGCAATAGGCAAAAATATCAGAAATGATCCGCATTGATGGGGTAGGCGGGTAAATATAGGTATTACGCACCATAAATTCTTTCAGCACGTCATTCTGTATCGTGCCTGCCAGCGCTTCTGGCGAAACACCCTGTTCTTCTGCCGCAACGACAAACAAAGCCAGAATAGGCAAAACAGCACCATTCATCGTCATCGACACACTCATCCGGTCAAGCGGAATGTCGCGGAATAATAGATTCATATCCAGAATCGAATCGATCGCGACGCCTGCCATGCCTACATCGTCAGCGACAAGCGGATTGTCCGAATCATATCCGCGATGCGTTGGCAGATCGAATGCGACCGACAGCCCCATCTGGCCAGCCGCCAAATTCCGTCGATAAAAGGCGTTAGACTCCTCGGCTGTTGAAAACCCAGCATATTGGCGAATAGTCCAAGGCCGGATCGCATACATGGTTGGATAAACGCCGCGCAAATAGGGGGCAATACCTGGCTGTTGCCCCACTATTTCGGTCATTGGCGCATCCTGCGGCATCGCCATTGACTGAATGTTGATCGCTTCGACTGTGTTATATTGTCCGCGATAGTCAGACGTGGCACCGCCTAAGGATACAGCATCAGCAAGGCTTATTTTGGTAAAATCAGGAAAATCACGCATTAATCAGCCTTCCCTAACAAAATATCAAGCGCACCAATAAGCGATCTGGAACCAGTAATATCCGCCGCCGCAACATATGTAATTTCTGGTATATGATCGGAAATGGCCGCGCGCAGACCAGTAATGTCATCAAGCGAGCTATTGATATAAATTACCACATGGGGTTTAGCCGCGCGCAGATCGCGCTCGGTATCGTCGCCATAAACAAGCGTTATGACTGACAAACCACCTATTGCACATAACTGGTCAGTTTGTTTCTTGAGTAGCTGTAATGGCTTCTCCATATCACTAGCTGGCAAAAGACAAATGATACGCGGCTGCATCACTTCAGCCTTACGGCGAAATTCTTCGATGATTCGGGCGGGGCGAGCGATTATGATCTCATTAGCGCCCCATCCATCGCTGGCTATATTACCTATTGGTGTCATGTCAGGTTGCACAGTTACGCCCAACATCTTGGCCTTGTTCATAATGAGTGCCTTTTCGGCTTTTGTCTTGCCATCATTGGCAAAATTGGCAAACACATCATCTTTATAGCATGCCAATGCACCGCCCTGACGTTCCAACGTCTGAAATACCGACCATGCCGCTTTTGCCAGATCATCAGTGCGCGCTTCGATAAACCCGGAACCACCCGTTGGATCGATAGCCCGCGCGATACCTGACTCTTCGATCATCAATAGTTGTGTCATCCGTGCAAGACGACGACCACGGGCACTTTCACCAGTCAGAATATCATGTGCAAAACCCGACAATGCATCTGCATTCCCCAACGCACCTCCAAGCAAAGCCGTTGTCGAACGAAGCATATTCACATCTTGATCTAGCAGGCTGAACATACGTAATGATGGCGCCGCATGTAAGCGCAAACGGAAGTTATTGGGATCAAGGCCCAGCCCAGCCATTATACCTGCCCAGCCATGTCGAATTGCACGGCATTTGGCAAGACCTGCATATAGATCAGCTGGCAAGGCGATCGTAACTTCAATATGCGAGGCAATTGTTGCTGGTGCAATATTCGCAGCCATGGCATGACGTAAAATATCGGCAACTGACGACAGGATGATCGCCAGCTCATTAACCGCACTGACACCTTTATTATGCCAATGCCAGCCATTTACCGAAAAAATGGATGTTGGGGTATGCCGCATGGCACGCGTGGCAAGCGTAAAACCAGCCTCCATGATGACATCCGGATCAGCATTACCCTCTGCTACAAACGGGTCAAATCCCGCATGCAGATTGGCCTTGCTAAGGTCACCATTTATATGATCGATAAATTTTTCAACAAGTCGGTATGTATTGACGCCATTGTCAAAATGCACCCCTACCGCAGGCAGAATTACACCATCAAACAAACCATCAAAGTCAATTTCGTCATCCATATCAACGTGAAGCCAGAGCGACGTCGCACCTTGTTGGACGTCATCAAGCAAAAACCGGTTCATGGCTTTAACATCACCTAAGATATGCAGAGGCTGGCGTACATCCCATCCATGCGCCGTCCGCCGCGCAGGATCATGCGACAGACGGCGCACGCTTGTTGCCATATCGCCAGCAAGCTCAGCTGTACCGCCATCATAGAGTGCGTTGATAATCAGGCCATCTTCGTCGAAGCGCTGCAAGCTATCCAGCGTTCCGCCTCGAAGCATTTTTTCAACCGCGGCAATCCAGTTATCATGTGATGCCGGGGGAAAACGATTATCAATTGATGACATGATATGCCTTTGTCTCATATAGTTCGTGCAAAGCTAACAGCCACGATTGGCCAAATCAAGGATACCCATGACTTCGAGCCGTCATACCCCAAACAGTAATCTACGACGCCCCCCAATAGGGGATAACGCGAACATAGACCGCTGGATCATGGGTTTGCTCATTCTTATCACAGTAATCCGTAGCCTAGCGATCTTTGCCAGTCCGTTAGAACTTGGTGTTGATGAAGCGCAATATTGGGCGTGGAGCCAGACCCCAGATTTTGGTTACTTCACCAAACCCCCGCTCATTGCATGGGTCATAGGCGTGTCCCATGCCTTGTTTGGGCATGAAGTATGGGCGGTGCGTTTGCCAGCTCCCTGGCTTCATGTTTTGACCGCGGTCGTTTTATGGCGGGCGGCAAGCTGGATAGCTGGACCTGCTGCTGGACGATGGGCAGCCATTTTATGGATTGCCTTACCAATCATTTCGGTTGGCAGTTTTGTCATTTCGACCGATACACCGCTGTTACTTGCACTGAGCACAGCTTTGATGTTGATGATTGGTGTTCTGCAAAATCGGCTTGATCCGGTTCGTGGCATGTTCATCTGTGGGTTGGCTGTCGGTATTGGATTTCTGGCAAAATATGCAGCTTTGTATTTTCTGGCTGGTATCGTCTTATGGGCAACATGGGATCGATTTATAACAGCGCACAACGTCATCACTGTTCGGCATCTATTGCTATTTGGTCTTGGTATGATGATTGCCGCTAGCCCAAACATAATATGGAATCTGACCAATGATTTCACCACAGTGCGGCATCTTGGTGATAATGCCAATATTGCCAAACAAAGCTTCGACTTTGCCAAGACTGGCCGTTTTCTGCTTGGTCAGCTTGGGGTTGTTGGCCCTGTCACTTTCATTTTGATGTTGGGCATTCTTCGCCCGCCTTTTCATTCCAGCCTTAAAAGGCTTATGATCTGTCTTAGCTTGCCAATACTAGCGTTGATGACAATTCAAGCCTTTATCAGCGATGCCAACGCAAATTGGACTGTTGCCAGCTATCCGGCACTGATAGTCTGGCTGGCCTGCTGGATAGCCCAAACAAATCGCTGGCGCTGGGGGCTTTTGGCAAGCGGTATCAACGGTGCCATTGCGATTGTTATTATAAGCACCAGCATGTCTGGTAGCCTTGGTATTTTTACACCCGCATCTGATCCCTTGCGCCGACTTCGTGGTTGGGAAGCGCTTGCCACCGATTTAAAAGCAGCATTAGACAGACATGATGCCCGTCTCATTGTCGCTGATCGACGTGCCACAGCCGCGCTGATGGGATGGCATTTCTACAATACTGATGTGACTATTACCCTATATGACAGTGACGGTATTCCCGGCAATCATTATGAACGCAACCATGCTTTTGGTTCAATAAAGACAGCCAGCCGTAATCTTATTGCTGTTGATGGGCAGTCGCATGCACCTGCTTTACCACAGGTTGTTTGGCGCGCTAATGCGGCAATCTCGGAACATGTTATTTCTGCCAACCGCACCCGTAAGCTATTTTTATATGCAGGCACCCAGACGCCAAAATAACAAACTTAAAACGGGTTTTTGGTTTTCGTGATCCGCTCAAAAACCGCCAGTGTTTCGGGGCTGACATGATGCTCAACACCCTCAGCATCCTCTTCAGCAATATCAGCAGACACACCAATGGTAATAAGAAAATCACGCACGATGCGATGCCGATCCTTGCTACGCTTGGCCAAATTCTTGCCAGCTTCAGTCAGAAATATAGATCGATAAGGCTTGCTTTCAACAAGCTCGGCGCGTTGCAAACGCTGAATGATTGAATTCACAGTCGGGCTAGTGACACCAAAACGCGCGGCCAGATCAACTGTTCGTGCTTCACCAGTTTCCTTGATAAGCTCGGCAATCATTTCGACATAATCTTCGGCAACCTCACTTTGGTGCGCACGACGGATACGGTCAAATTTTGCAGCACTTGTCGCTACCTCGTTGTTGGCATCTTTATTTGTCATGGGTAACCACATCCTCCATGGCCGAAAATTAAAGCATTCCTCATAATTTAGCCACACCAAAATTTGTTGTAGCCTTTTATAATACACAAGATCGTAGATTGTTCAGCCAACGAGCTTGCGCCCGTTTCTCGGCTTATATAGGATGGCGACAGGTATAAACATATGCCTTCATATTGTCACTGACCTGCTATCAACCCATCGATGAAAGACTGTTATGGATAAGGCCACCCAAACCAAACTTGAAGCGGCAGCATTTCGCCGCCTTGTTGCCCATTTACAAGACCGAACCGATGTCCAGAATATCGATATGATGAATCTGACGGGCTTCTGCCGAAACTGTATGTCGCGCTGGTATCGCGAAGCAGCCGAAGCAGACGGAATAGCACTAAGCGATCCAGATGCCCGAAAAGCGATTTACGGAATGGATTATGCCGCTTGGAAAGCTGCTTACCAGACTGAAGCCAGCCCAGACCAACTGGCAAAAATGAAACAATCCCACGACCATGAAAAGAAGGACTGATCCATGTCAGCAGAACTATGTCTGTAATTGCAGGTGCCGGTGCAGGTGCCGAACAACTTACCCAATATATTGAGCGTATTGAACGTCTTGAAGAAGAAAAACGTGCGCTTATGGCTGACATCAAGGATGTTTATGCTGAATCCAAAGCCACTGGTTTTGAGCCAAAAATCATGCGACAGATCGTACGTATGCGGGCAATGGACCGTGACCTGCTTAGTGAACAAGATGCGCTTCTCGACACTTATCGTGACGCGCTAGGTTTACGCTAGCACAATAGGTAGTTTCTAAGATGGATAATTTTGGCGATCGCCTTGCCGAGGCTAACCGACAAACCCAAACACCGCTTTGCATGGGCATTGACCCGCATGTGTCGATGATACCTAAGCTGTTCGGCAATGCTGCCGCGGAAGCCGGAAGCGACGAGGCTTTGTCTGCCATAGCCAATTTCTGTGACGCTTGTGTCAAGATTGCAACGGGACGTGTGCCAGCTATCAAGCCCCAAGCAGCCTTTTTTGAAATGCAGGGACCAAAAGGTATGCAAATTTTGCAAGACCTTGGCCGAACAGCAATTGATGCTGGTCTGCTTGTGATTATGGATGCAAAGCGCGGTGATATTGGCAGCACATCAAGCGCATATGCGGCAGCATGGATGGGTCACGACGCTTTGTTTCCCTCAGATGCCTTGACCATAAATCCATGGCTTGGCATTGATACGCTAGAACCTTTTATCTCCAAAGCTGACACTACAAATAGCGGCTTATTCATTCTAAATCGGACAAGCAACCCCGGGGCAGGCGACCTACAGGATCGCTTGGTTGATGATAAGCCTCTTTATATGCATCTTGCCAAAATGCTAGCGCCAATTGCAGAAGCACGCGTTGGCACGTCCGGCTGGTCGGCAATTGGCATTGTTGCAGGGGCAACCTGGCCTGCCGAGGCAAATGCACTAAGATCAACTTTACCGAATAGTCCTTTTCTAGTGCCTGGCTTTGGTGCTCAGGGCGCTGGCCCTGAAAAGGCGCTGGCAGGTCTGCACCGTGACCTCGATCACTGGCAAGGCGGCTTGATTAATAGTACACGTGGCTTGATATTCCCCGAATCGGCACAAGACGTTTCATCTATTGACGCATGGAACTCCGCTATTTTGGCCAAAATCGATACGGATAAACTTGTCCTGAACAGCGTTTAATCCCTAAAAGAAACGTTTTCTTTACTTCGCTCACGCAAACGTGAACCAAACACCCCAAAAACATCAATTATGATGCTTGAATAAAGCCATTAAAAAGCCACAAAATATGGATGTTGTTTTATGTGGTCATAGAGCAGATTAATGTTCAAGATTGTGGGTGAAACCTATGGCAAAAGATACGAAGAAGACAAAGTCGTCCAAAAGTGACAGCACCAAAAACGGTGAAGCATTAGCACCTAGCGCACCAACTCGTGAAATTAAAGAGGGTGAACTGGTTTGGTACAATGAGCGCAAAGGCTATGGCTTCGTCAAAATTGATGACACTGAAATTTTCCTTCATAGATCGACACTTGATCGATTTGGCCTTATCCGGCTTTTGACTGGTGATCGGGTTAGTGTTTCCCTGACAGAAAACGAACATGGAAAAGTTATTCAAGATTTACTAACTGTTGAACGTCCTGTAAGTCCGGCACCGCCGATGGCTTCAGCACCTGCAGATGATGAAGTCCGGGCAGTGGTTAAGTTTTTTAATGATGTTCGTGGCTATGGATTTGTCACGGCTGAAAATATTGATGATGATGTTTTTGTCCATTCCCGTGTACTTAGCGATTGCGGCTTCCACTCGCTTCTTCAAGGACAGAAGCTACTTGTGAAGGTTGATGATTCTGGTCGCGGCCCCCAAGTTCAGGCTGTCAGGTTGCTCAACGAATAAAACTCTGTTACTTCGGCAAACAGTCAGCCATGCTGGCTTTTCACTGCCGGAGATGCATGATGCCCCAACATTCCAAGCTTAGTCCATGGATTGTCATCATGCTTGCTGGTTCAGCAATGGTCACAGTGACACTTGGAATCCGTCAAGTCTTTGGTCTTTTTGTCATTCCTGTTTCGACCGAACTTGGTGGCGGTTTACAATTTTTCTCACTTACCATTGCCTTTCAAAATCTTGTTTGGGGCATTTCCTCACCATTTTTTGGCGCTATTGCCGATAGATACGGAGCGTGGCGGGTTGCTGCATGTGGCGCGTTACTCTATGCGGCTGGTCTATTATTAATGGCATTATATGTAACCGATGCTGGCGTGTTCATTGGACAGGTTTTTATCGGCTTGGGCCTTGGCAGCGCTGGCATCTCGATTGCGGTAGGCGCTGTTGCGCGCGCCGCACCACCCGAAAAACGATCGTTGGCGCTTGGCCTTGTCACCAGTTTTGGTTCCTTTGGTCAGTTTGCACTCGTTCCCTTTACACAAGAACTAATGTCGAACTATGGATGGCAAACCGCACTCATCGTTTTGTCCGTTATCATGGCATCAATGGTTGCCGTGTCGCTTGGATTGCGTGCTGACAACCAATCAGGCGAAGCCAAACCAAGCGTTACTGACATTGCACATCTGACCGCTAGCAGCGCATTACGAAGTGCGGCTTCAAGCCGCGATTATATCTTGCTGACTATCGGCTTTTTTGTATGTGGCCTTCATCTGGTTTTCATCACCACACATTTACCCACCTACCTTGCTGATGCAGGCATTAGCCTTGACGTTGCTGGCTGGGCGCTAGCGCTGATCGGCTTGTTCAACATTGTGGGTGCCTTTATTTGCGGCTGGCTTGGTGGGGTCACGTCAAAGAAAAACGTACTGGCAACTATCTATCTATTGCGTGGCATTGCCATAGCTCTGTTTATCCTAACCCCAATCACTTCGTTTTCAGTTCTGGCCTTCGGTGCGGCTATGGGGCTTTTATGGCTTGGCACAATTCCGCTTACCAGTGGTCTGATCGTGGTTTTCTTTGGTCCTAAATATCTCAGTATGCTTTATGGTGTAGTGTTTTTCTCGCATCAAATTGGATCTTTTGTTGGCGCCTGGCTTGGCGGCATCTGGTACGATGTCTTTGGCAATTATGAAGCCATGTGGTGGCTCAATGTCGGCTTTGGTGTATTTGCCTTTATTATAAACTTGCTTATCCGCGAACCCAGATCAAGTGCGCCTGCTTTTAGCCACTAGCTAGCTTTGCTCGCCAAGCCATCGCTCAGCATCCAGCGCGGCCATGCATCCCATGCCTGCCGCGGTCACAGCTTGACGGTAGATTTTATCGACACAGTCACCAGCGGCAAAAATACCCTCAACAGATGTCCGCGTACCACCCTTTTCCGCAATGATATAACCTTCATCATCAAGTTCAACCACCCCTTTAAAGGCAGCTGTTGCCGGATCATGTCCGATAGCAACAAACATGCCGTGAACAGCAATATTTTTATCTGCCTCGCCAATTGTTGACCCCAGACGAACACCTGTTACACCGCCATCATCTCCTAAAACTTCGGCAATCTCGCGGTTCCATTCAACAGTGATATTTTGCTTTTTCAACAACCGGTCTTGCATGATCTGTTCTGCGCGCAAACTATCGCGACGATGCACCAAGGTCACCTTGTTGCAGATATTTGCCAGATACAAAGCTTCCTCAACAGCTGTATTGCCGCCTCCAACCACCGCCACATCACGGTCTTTGTAAAAGAAACCATCACATGTGGCACAGGCCGACACACCGCGACCGTTAAAGGTTTGTTCGGACTCAATGCCCAGCCAGCGTGCTTGTGCACCAGTTGCCAAAATTACCACATCAGCCGTCATTGATGCGCCTGAATCCAGATTGATGCGAAACGGACGTGCGCTTGCGTCAACCGCCGTGACAAGATCATAGATCACGCGCGCACCAACATTCTCAGCCTGCGCTTGCATCTCGGTCATCAACCATGGTCCCTGAATAACATCGGCAAAGCCCGGATAGTTCTCTACGTCAGTCGTAATCGTCATCTGCCCACCAGGCTGTAATCCAGCTATGATAACTGGTGAAAGATTAGCGCGCGCTGTATAGATTGCGGCACTAAGGCCTGCCGCGCCCGCGCCGATAATGACAACATGTTCATGGGTAGATGATGATACAGACATAGAACTTCTCTTTTCGACTGAAAATAAGAGTGATGATGAGCCCTGACGGGGTGTTATTTTCGGTTTTACATGCTAGCCTTGCTCAATGAATTATCCAAGATCAATTCGTCATTCTTATGGTGTTCTGGCACTGTTTTTTGTCCTTGTTATGACGGTAACAGGTTCAGCCAGCTTGCAAGCGCAATCAACCTCATCATCATTTGCCATTAATGGGGCAGATGTCATTTCGGGCTATCCGCTTGAGGGGCATCTAATCATTGCGCGGACAGCACCAGATTACAAAGTCACATTGGATGGCGCAGACGTTTCAGTCACCGATGATGGATTATTTGTCATTGGCTTTCACCGTGATTCTGATGATGACGTTGCCCTGAAAATTACCGACAAAAACGGTGTGGTTTTAACCACCATTCTTTCACCTGCTCAGCGTGACTATAATATCCAGCGCATTGACGGGCTAAAGCAATCGATGGTGACACCACCCAAAGCAGTTCTTGACCGGATCAAGGCTGATTCCAAAAAGGTGCGCGAGGCCCGCATCATGCCAGCACCGCTAGGGGATTTCTGGCGCGGGCTTGACTGGCCAGTGCTGGGGCGCATTTCTGGCGTATTTGGAAGTCAGCGCATTTTAAATGGGAAACCACGCGCCCCACATTATGGAATTGATATCGCCGCACCTGCTGGCACGCCCATTCATGCTCCTGCAAGCGGCACCATTACACTTGCATATGATTTATATTATTCTGGCCTGACGGTGATTTTGAATCATGGTCTAGGTGTTAATTCTACCTTTTTGCATCTACAAAATATGGCTGTGACGGTTGGTGACCAAATCGAACGTGGAGACCTTATCGGCACGCTTGGCTCTACTGGGCGCTCAACAGGTCCACATCTTGATTGGCGCCTTGACTGGCAGGGGCGACGGATTGATGCGCAACTAATAGCAGGCCCCATGCCAGCCATACCTAAGACATAGGATCAATGATGCGATCAAAGCCTGTCATTTTCATTTTTGGTCTTGGCTATGTTGGACGTCGGCTTGGGCATGTACTGGCAGATAGAGGGTGGCATATAAGGGGTACCACCCGTGATCCAGCCAAACTTTCAGGAGAAGCTGATGCTGGTTGGGATATCTTGCCTTTCAGCACTGATAACCCACTTGCCAATCCAATAGCGGCACTAAAAGATGTTGATGCCGTTCTGACAACTATTACCGCAATTGGCGGCACTGATCCCGTGCTGGATGCACATGGCGATGTGTTGTCACATCACAAGGGCTGGAGCGGTTATGTTTCCGCCACCTCGGTCTATCCTGATCAACCAGACGGTTTTTGCTTTGAAGACACACCAACCGCCCCCGCCACCGAACGCGGCAAGGCGCGCGTGATCGCCGAGCGACGCTGGCAGGATATGCTAAACACCGAACTATTTCGCGTTGCTGGAATTTATGGCCCCGGACGCAGCCCATTTGACGGACTACGTAATGGGACTGCCCGCATTATCACCCGTGAGGGTCAGCTATTTAACCGTATCCATCTAGACGATATTTGCCGAATCATTGTGGCCGCAGTCGAACAACCACGTCCCCGCCGCATTATTAATCTTGCTGACGAAAGACCCGCCCCACAAGGCGACGTTATACGATATGCCGCCAGCCTTATTGATGTTGCGCCGCCGACACCGCAAACCCTTGAAGAAGCGAATCTCAGCCCAATGGCGCAAAGCTTTTATGTCTCACGCCGCAAGGTCGGATCACGCGTCATAAAACCCGAACTGGGTCTAGAACTCTTGTATCCTGATTATGAAAGCGGCTTGCGCGCCATCCTGAGTGCAGAACAGAAAGGTGATGGCCAGACTATTTAGCCAATCACCGGATCAAGGCTATTATCCGTATAACGCTGTGCCATGCCTGCCAATGAGATTGGCTGAATACGTGCAGCGTTGCCTGCTGTACCAAACCGTTCAAAACGGTCAATACATAGGGCTTGCATTGCCTCCATCGCAGGTTTCAGCACTTTACGTGGATCAAATTCAGCACGGTTTTCGGTCGTTACCTTGCGCATCGCGCCCAGCATGGCTAGTCGGCAATCAGTGTCGATATTGACCTTGCGCACACCATGTTTGATGCCACGCTCAATTTCGGCCACTGGCACACCCCATGTTTGCGGCATTTCACCACCATGCGCATTAAAAATATCTTGCAATTCTTGCGGTACGCTTGAAGAGCCATGCATCACCAGATGAACATTAGGAAGCCGCCGGTTGATTTCTTCAACCACATTCATCGCCAGAATATCACCATCTGGTTTACGGGTGAACTTATAGGCACCATGGCTTGTTCCCATGGCAATGGCCAGCGCATCAACTTTGGTCTGAGCTACAAAATCTACAGCCTGTTCAGGATCGGTTAGGAGCTGATCTTCGGATAATTTACCCGTTGCGCCATGCCCATCTTCTTGATCGCCTTCACCTGTTTCCAGCGAACCAAGCACGCCAAGCTCACCTTCGACCGAAGCCCCGGCATAATGTGCCATGTCGGTAACGCGTCGGGTGATATCCAGATTATATTCATAGCTAGCTGGCGTCTTGCCATCAGCTTCTAACGATCCATCCATCATCACCGACGTGAAGCCATATTGAATAGCTGTCATGCATGTCGCTTCATTATTGCCATGATCCTGATGCATACAGACCGGAATATGCGGATACATTTCAGCCAGCGCCTTGACCATCGCTTGCAACATAATATCGCCAGCATAAGCGCGCGCGCCGCGACTTGCCTGAATGATCACAGGTGCATCAACTTTATCGGCAGCTTGCAGGATCGCCAAACCCTGTTCCATATTATTAATGTTGAAAGCTGGTACGCCGTAGCCATGTTCAGCAGCATCATCAAGAAGCTGTCGCAGGGAAATCAACATTGTATCTAATCTCCGATTAGGTGTAGCTGTTATGAATGATAGCCGATTATAACGTCAACTTCATTCATTGATCCAAAAATAAATGGAATTCGCTCATGTAAATTTTGAGGTTGTTTGTCCAGAATGGCATTTGTACCGTCAGTGGCCTTGCCACCTGCCTGTTCAACAAGCATCGCCACAGGATTTGCTTCATAAACCAGCCTGAGCCGGCCTTGTGCATAGCCATCACGCTGATCAGCTGGATACAGAAACACCCCGCCTCGGCGAAAAATACGCCATGCATCCGCAACAAGCGAACCCACCCAGCGCATATTATAGCTTTGTTGTAATCTACCCGCACGACCATCGAGACAATCATCAATATAGGATTTTACTGGTGCATGCCAATGCCAATGGTTTGAGGCGTTAATGCCAAATTCATGCGTATCAGCGGGAATGACTACCTGCCAATCCATATCACAGAAACAACCGTCATCATCCATCTGGAAGGCCATCACACCATCACCCAGTGTCAATAACAAGGTTGACTGTGGGCCATAAACAAAAAACCCAGCCGCAAGCTGGTTACGTCCGCTTTGTAAGGTACCGCCCGAAACCGGCATGATCGAAAAAATTGTGCCGATCGAAACATTCGTATCGATATTTGAAGAACCATCAAGCGGATCACTTGCGACAATCAGCGACCCTTGTTCGTGAAGCGGTATCGGCGCATCCTGTTCTTCGGACAGATAGATCGCCACCCCCGCATTGCGCAACTGCGCCGTAATCAGTTCATCAGCCAGAACATCAAGTGCCTTTTGATCGTCACCATCAGCATTTGCACTACCTTTAATGGCACCAAGATTAGCCGCCTTATCAGGTGTCCGGATCAGTCTGGAAATTGCCGCCGCCGCCGCCGCCAGCCCACTCACCGCACGGGCGACATCAGCATATATATCTGATTGTTCGGCATGCTGTTTTAAGACGGCATCAAGGTCCGGCATCAATCTCTCCTATTCAATAAAATACGCCCGACACCAATTAGTGCCGGGCGTATGATGTTCAATCTAGCCATCTAGCCTATTCACGATTTCCAAACAAACGCAGGATGAACAGGAACATATTGATAAAATCAAGATACAGCATCAAAGCACCAAAAATTGATTTTTTTCCTGATTCTTCAGCGCTGTCACCAGCCATATACATTGACTTGATGCGCTGGGTGTCCCATGCGGTCAAACCAGCAAAGATCAATACGCCTGCAACTGAAATCACAAATTCCAGCTGGGTTGATGCCATAAAAATATTCACCACGGATGCGATAATCAGGCCAAAAAGACCAATTACCATAAACGAACCCATTGCAGACAGGCTTCGTTTTGTTGAATATCCGTAAAGGCTAAGACCCGCAAAAGCACCAGCCGTAATAAAGAATGCCCGTGCCACACTTGCCCCTGTATAGACAAACAGGATGGACGCAAGCGACAGCCCCATCAAAGCGCCATAAATGTAGAACATGTTCCGCGCTTTGGTCGCCGACATTGCATTCATGCGCGCTGAAAGCCAGAAAACCATGCCAAGCGGTGCCAGCATAACCACCCATTTTAAAGGTGTGCCGTAAACCATTTGGCCAATTGCTGGAACGGTCATGACCGCCCATTTCATGGCAAAAGCAAAAAAGCCTGTCAGCAACAATGCTGTGGTCATGTGATTATACACGCCAAGCATGTAGCTACGCAGTCCGGTATCAATTTGCGCGGATTGTGCCGCGGCTGTATTCATAAATCTGTTGTCTTGCATTTTGTTACCCCCAAAATGGTCAGAGTGTGATTAGAAGATAGTCATCCGAACGGCTATTATCAAGATATTAAGCCGATGCTGATTCAGTTGTTTTTGGTTTCTTTTCACGCGGCGCGCGCTGGGACGCTGATTTCAACTGTCCACAAGCTGCAAGAATGTCACGGCCACGTGGTGTACGCACCGGCGATGCATAGCCAGCCTTTAAAACACGCTTGGCAAATGCCTCAATTCGGTCATCCTTGGAACAGACATATGGACTCCCTGGCCACGGGTTAAACGGGATCAGATTCAGCTTTGACGGTATGCCTTTTATAAGAGCCAGAAGCTGGCGGCAATCTTCATCACTATCATTAACACCGTCCAGCATAACATATTCCCACGTTATCCGGCGCGCATTCGAAAGCCCCGGATAATTACGACATGCTTCAATTAACGCGTCTAGCTTGTATTTGCGGTTGATTGGAACCAGCTCATCACGCAATTCGTCACGTGTTGCGTGCAGCGAGATTGCAAGATTTACACCCAGCTCTTCGCCAGCGCGTTTGATTTCGGGCACCACACCTGATGTTGATAGTGTGATTCGGCGCTTTGACACCGCGACACCTTCACCACTCATGATGATACGCATAGCTTCAGCAACATTTTCATAATTAAAAAGCGGTTCACCCATGCCCATCAATACAATATTTGTCAGCCGCCGCCCATCGCGTCCAGCTGGCCAGTCTGCCAATTCATCCATTGCCAGCATGACCTGACCACAGATTTCGTCAACTGTCAGATTGCGCACCAGCTTCTGAGTTCCCGTATGGCAAAAGCTACAGGTCAGCGTACAGCCAACCTGTGACGAAATGCACAAAGTACCGCGCGTCTTGTCCGGAATATAAACCGCTTCGGCTTCGTTACCATCCGGAAAGCGCAACAACCATTTTATTGTCCCGTCTTTTGAATTCAAACGTTGTGAAACTGCCGGACGATCCGCTTTATACATTGCAGATAATTGTTCACGAACAGGCTTGCCAAGATCAGACATTTCATCAAAATTTGTCAAACCATGCCGCCACACCCAGCGCCATATCTGCTTAGCGCGAAACTTCGGCAGGCCAATCGCGGTGATTTGTTCTTCAAGTGCCGCTTGTGAAAGCCCAAGCAGATTTATGCGTTGGTCGGCATCAGAAACAGGCGGCAAGGTCTGATCGGTCACTTGCAGGTCTTATCTATAATTGACTTTGTTTTGGTGAAACCAGACAGTAAATAAGTATCTGTAGTAACGGTTCCACGGCTTGACGTGCCAATGATTGACATTTTCGTACCCCGTTTCATTGCCGTAATCATCGCATCGTCATCTTCTTCGCTTTCGGCATAGGCACGATCTTCGATTGTGAACAGGGTAAATTTGCGATTGTCAATTTTGACCGTTACATCCGATTGTTTCTTATAATTGTAACCAGCAATGACCTGAACAACATTGCGCTCAGCCTTGCCTGGCCCATGCGAAACAAAAACGCGCGTTTCACCTCGGTTCGCTGGGTCATATTTACCAGCACTTTTTTTCGGTGCGCTACTGATGAAGCAAACACGAACACCATTATCATTATAGCGATAGGCACCCCAATCTTTTGAGACCAGCATTTCAATCGGCTCTGATGCTGCTATCGATGGTGTGACTCCAATTAGAAATATACCGATAAACGGCACCAGCCACAGCATCCTAAAAAATTGTTTAGTCCCTATATTCATCTTTTCCGATATCCCCGTAACCTTTGTTAGCATGGCTGACTATCTTAATTGGCGCATTACATAGTTCAATTATGGCCAAATTAGTGATCTTCAACAGGCAAACACCCGTATGTTAACACATAATTTACATCGTGTGTTTTACGGCAGGTAGCAGAGCGATGCAAAGATTTTCAGAACCAAACCTCTAAAAAGCCACAACTCAGTCTTTGATAACCAGCTATATGGCAAACTATTTCATAACCTACCGCTTGATAGCTTAGGGAATTCTGGCAAGCAACGCCTGTACAGATGGCATGATACGTCGGGTTATCTCCCGAATCCCTGACTCATTTGGATGCATCCCGTCACCAAGATTCATGTCCGGTACCATTGCAACGCCATCAAGAAAAAATGGGTAAAAAACAATATCACCGCGCGCCGCAAGACGCGTATAGGATTGATCAAATGCGTTGACATAATCAGTGCCAAAATTTCTAGGTGCCTGCATTCCCGCCAAAAGAACAGCTATATTTTCGGCCTGAAACCGATCAATAATCGCTTCCAGATTACGGTAAGTCGCTTCAGGATCAAGACCACGCAGCAGATCATTCCCCCCCAGCACGATGATTGCCGCATCAGGATTATCAGCTAATGACCAATCAAGCCGCGCCAAACCGCCTGCTGTTGTATCACCCGACACCCCTGCATTGATAACCGTTACAGCAACACCGTCTTGCAAAAGCGTCTGTTCCAACATCTCCGGAAAAGCCTTGCCTTGCGGCAAACCGTGACCCGCCACTAACGAGTCTCCCAATACCAAGATACGTGCCGGCGCTTGGTCTGCTAGTGCTGGTTGTTTCAGGCCAAAAACAAAGCTTGTGACTAGCACAAATGCAAACACCAGAACCGACTGGTAAAAAAAGCGTGGATAGTGATTGATAAAGCCCAAATTCAACACCATATCTCTAGTCTGATAAAAATAGATAGGCCGCTAAGCCTGTCTGCCATGTAATTGCTATGAGGAGATGGGGGTTCAAAGCGTGATTGTCCAGAGCTTCATGTAACGGCAGTTCAACGCACCGCTGTCACGATCCGGCACTCAAGCACAATCGAGCCCACTCACCGCGCCATAAAATTAATATCAATCATCAAATACCCAATTATTAAAGAACGCCCAAGGAAGTCATATGACCAATATACAGGACAACAAAGCCACCATCAACACCAAGCCGGTGATTGACCTGGACAATGCACAACTTAGCTTTGGTGAAAAAGCCAAGCGGGTTGATGTTTTAAAAGGGATAACGTTGCGCATTGAAGCTGGTGAAACAGTCGGCGTCCTTGGGGCAAGTGGCGCTGGTAAAACAAGCCTTTTGATGGTCATGGCTGGATTGGAAAATGTTACTGACGGCACAATTGCGCTAGCTGATTATAATATAACAAATATGCCTGAAGATGCATTGGCTGCATTGCGTCGTGACAAGGTCGGCATAGTATTTCAGGCATTTCGTCTGATCGCGTCAATGACTGCCTTGCAGAATGTTTCGATTCCCCTTGAGCTGGCTGGCAACATCGATGCTACGGCACGCGCAAGCGCGGCCTTGGAATCAGTTGGTCTTGGTCACCGACTTCATCATCTGCCTGATCAAATGTCAGGGGGGGAACAGCAACGCGTGGCGATTGCCCGTGCGATTGCACCCAACCCACGCATCCTGTTAGCTGACGAACCTACTGGAAATCTGGATAGTACAACCAGTGAAAAAGTTATAAAAACTCTATTTGAAAGTGCCGCTAACGCAGGCGCCGCCTTGGTGTTGGTAACACATGACGCCAGCCTCGCAGCGCGATGTAGCCGGATCATTCAGATTGAAGATGGAAAGCTTGCTGCCGATAGCAAACAGAAAAATGCAGGCTGAAACCATGGCATCCAAAACAGAACATTCTATTGAAGATAGCTCAACAAGCTGGACGCTTGCCTGGAGATTTGCCCGCCGTGAAATGCGCGGTAGCTTGCGCCGATTTCGTGTGTTTTTGGGTGCTTTACTTCTAGGCGTCGCTGCCATCGGAACTGTTGGTTCGATTGCGGATGCCATGCGCAATGGCATTTCTAATAATGCGCGTGTTTTACTTGGTGGTGATATTGAGCTTAGTAGTCGGCACACGCCACCTGACGCCGACATTATATCTATGGCAGAAGAATATGGCACTATTTCGCATATCGTTCAGATGCGTGCGATGCTGCAAGGTGGCGATCGGCGAAAGCTTGTCGAACTAAAAGCGGTGGACGATAAATGGCCATTGATCGGCAACGCCGTAATTGAAGGCGCACCATCATTGAAAGTGGCATTGGCAGATGGTGGAATTGTAGCAGACCCATCCCTATTACGTTCACTTGGTCTGGCCATTGGCGATGAAGCACGCCTTGGCGACATGAATGTCCGTATCGCGGGAAATCTGATCACCGAACCTGATCGGTCAATCAGTTTTGTCAGCTTTGGACCTCGTGTATTAGTCTCACAAGAAACCCTCGCCAAAACCAGTTTGCAACAACCAGGCTCTTTTATCAGCTACAAAACACGCCTCATCCTCGATAATCCAGCCGACAGTGTCACCACCACTAATGCCCTAGAAGCGCGCGCCGAAAGTACGCATGTACGCATACGCAACCTGCTTGATGCCGCGCCAGGCTTTGATACATTTATCAATCAAGCTGAGATTTTTCTGGTTCTTGTTGGTTTGACAGCTTTGCTTATTGGCGGGCTTGGCGTTGCTGGTGCAGTGCGTGCTTGGTTAACCAGCCGGATGCCCGTGATCGCAACCTTGAAATGCCTTGGGGCACCATCCAAACTGATCTTCCGTATCTATCTGCTTCAGGTCATGTCGATCACGATGATTGGCGTGATTGCTGGCGTAATGGTGGGGGCGATTGCCCCGCTTTTTGCTATTGATGTTTTGTCCGGTTATGTGACCGTTCCGCTTGATATAACGCTTTACCCTCGGCCACTTCTGATTGCGGCCGGTTTTGGCATTGGTACATCATTCCTGTTTGCTTTATGGCCACTTGCCAAAGCAGAAGAAGTGCGGGCAGCGCATCTTTTCCGAAGCCTGAATGATATGCCAGGTGGCTTGCCCAAGCCGCTTTATTTAGGCATTAGCTTGATAACTATTTTGGCTCTAAGCGTGTTAGCGTTTCTGGCCACTGGTAACCTGCTGATGACTGTTAGCTTTATCGGTGGATCGATCCTGTCACTTTTTCTACTTGCGGGGCTTGGTGATGCAATGGTTTTTGTCCTGCGCCGTGTACCAGCCCCACATATGGTTCCTGTTCGCCTTGCTTTATCGGCCATTACCCGCCCCGGATCACCGGTGCGTTCGATGGTCATTGCCTTTGGCCTTGGCCTGTCGGTTCTGGTCGCGGTCTCGGTGAGCGAGGCAAATCTGAACCGGCAAATCGATGCGCGTGTTGCCGAAGATGCGCCGGCGTGGTTTTTCATCGATATTCAACCGCACCAGATTGATGCCTTTGAAACCACAGCTGGCAGCATTGCCGGTATTTCCAACATATCCAAGACACCTATGTTGCGGGGTCGCGTTTCGGCTCTTAATGGCGTTCTTTCATCGCAAATTGATGCCCCGCCTAACGCGGAATGGGTTTTGCGTGGTGATCGTGCTCTGACATGGTCTGCAACCCCGCCAAAAGGCAGTGACATTGTCGAGGGGACATGGTGGCCTGCCGACTATAAAGGTCCACCTCTTGTGTCGATGGCAAAAGAAGAGGCTGATGAATTTGGGCTGGTTCTTGGTGATACGATCAGCGTCAATGTTCTAGGCCGCAACGTTACAGCAGAGATTGTGAATTTCCGGCAGATTGACTGGCAAAGCTTTAATATTAATTTCCTGTTCGTGCTCACACCTGGGGTTCTGGACAAGGCACCACATAGCTGGATCGCCACAACCGACGCTGTGGATGATGCCGCTACTGACGCGGTTGAGCGGGCGGTAACTGATCAATTTTCAAATGTCTCGGCGGTTTCGGTAAAAGAAGCTGTAAGCTTGGCGCAACGCGTAATTGGCTTGCTTGGCGGTGCTGTCCAGATCACCGCACTGGTCACACTTGTCGCTGGCATTGCCGTTCTGGCAGGTACTGTTGCCAGCACCGAGGCCCAGCGCCTTTCGGACAGCGTCATTTTAAAGGTGCTAGGCGCTACCCGCCTATCTATAAGCATCGCATGGTTTCTGGAATATGCCTTTCTGGGGATACTGGCTGGCATTGCGGCCGCCATCATAGGCTCACTTGCAAGTTATGGGCTGGTTGAGCGCATTCTCAATATCGAGTTTGAGCTTGATATTATGCTGGTTCTAATCACCACCTTGGCAGGTGCTGGGGCAACAGCCTTACTTGGTCTTGCGGGCGCGATTAAAACCCTTGGCCATAAACCTGGGCCCCTATTACGCGAAGTTTAGAAGATACAGTTGCGATAGACCCATCTATCGGCTATGAAATGCCTCATGAGCACGCAAGATATTAAAAAAGTTGTTCTCGCCTATTCGGGTGGTTTGGACACGTCGGTCATTCTGCGGTGGTTACAAGACCATTATAGTGCAGAGGTTGTAACCTTTACTGCCGATATCGGCCAGGGTGAAGATATTGAACCGGCGCGCGCCAAAGCTGAACTTATGGGCATCAAGCAAATTTATATCGAAGATTTGCGTGAAGAATTTGTCCGCGATTATGTGTTTCCCATGTTCCGTGCCAATCCGCTTTATGAAGGTAGCTATCTTCTTGGCACCTCGATTGCGCGTCCATTGATTGCAAAACGGCAGATTGAAATCGCTCGTGAAGTCGGTGCCGAAGCCGTATCGCATGGTGCAACAGGCAAAGGCAACGATCAGGTTCGTTTCGAACTTGCCTATTATGCGCAACAGCCCGATATAAAAGTGATCGCGCCTTGGCGCGAATGGGATCTTGGCTCGCGTACAAAATTAATTGCTTATGCTGAACAGAACCAAATTCCTATTCCTAAAGACAAACGTGGCGAAGCCCCCTTTAGCGTAGATGCAAATCTGCTACATATTTCGGCTGAAGGAAAAGTGCTGGAAGACCCATGGGTTGCACCTGAAGAATATGTATTCTCGCGCAGTGTTTCACCCGAGGACGCCCCAAATGAAGCAACTGAAATCGAGATCACTTTCAAATCAGGCGATCCAGTTGCCATTGATGGGGTCGAAATGTCACCGGCCACCTTGCTGACCAAGTTGAACGAACTTGGCGGCGCGAATGGCATTGGTCGGCTTGATTTGGTTGAAAACCGGTTTGTGGGCATGAAGTCGCGTGGCGTTTATGAAACCCCTGGCGGTACCGTTTTGCTAGCCGCACGGCGGGCAATGGAATCAATTACCCTTGATCGGGGTGCGGCGCATCAGAAAGACGAACTGATGCCCCGCTATGCTGAGCTTATTTACAACGGTTTCTGGTTCTCGCCTGAACGTGAAATGTTGCAAGCCGCTATCGATAGTTGCCGCGATCTGGTGAATGGTATTGTGCGGGTGCGACTTTATAAAGGCAATGTCATTGTGACAGGCCGCAAATCACCTAATTCACTGTATAATGCGGATCTGGTCACCTTTGAAGAAGGGGCTGTCGATTATGATCACAGCGACGCGCATGGCTTTATCCGCCTGAATGCGCTTCGGCTTCGGGTTAACAAACTAACCAAAGACGGCAAGAATTAGACCCCTAGCACCTACTTATTCGGGAACGCAGACATCACCAACTGTGCCATCACGGTTGACCTGTTTCAACATAATTGCCCCTGTCGGTGCTAGTGCAAAGCCTGATTGACGCATGCCAGTCGGGCATGGCGTAACCACCGCCCATTCATAGACCGCGTTACCATTACTATGTTTACGGAACTCTTGGACATTATCCGATGTAAATGTAGCCACAAGCCCAACCACTAAAATGAGTCCTAGCATTATCTTTCCTTTGTTCAAGATGAAATGGCTTAATAAACCTGACATTCTGTTAGTGCGAATATCAGACTTTAAACTGTCAGTAATCTAGCTTTCAAATATGGCAAAATTCAGCCGTAAAAACGACAAAAACGGCTCATCAATTGACTTAGTAAAAAACCCGCCAGTAATGCTGGCAGGTTTAATATGGGCGTGACTTTGATAATTGGTTATGAAGCCTATAGTTGGGCGGCAACAAATTCCCAATTGACCAGATTATCGAGGAAATTCGACAGATAATCTGGACGTTTATTGCGGAAATCTATGTAATAGGAATGTTCCCATACATCACAACCTAACAATGCTGTCTGACCAAAGCATAAAGGATTAACACCATTTTCGGTTTTGGTGACTTGTAGGCTTCCATCTGTATTCTTGACCAGCCAGCACCAGCCAGAACCAAATTGCGAGGCACCTGCGGCTTTGAATTCATCGTTAAATCTATCAATGCTACCAAAGCTCTCAACCAGTGCTTTTTCCAACTCGGATGGCATGGCTGTTTTGCCTGGGCCCATCATCTGCCAGAATTGCATATGGTTCCAGTGCTGTGACGCATTATTGAAGATACCGTTCTGCGCCACCGCACCAGCTTGATATGTACCGGTAATGATATCCTCAAGAGACTTGTTTTCCCACTCGGTACCAGCAACCAGCTTGTTGCCATTTACGACATAGGCGTTGTGGTGCAGATCATGATGATACTCTAGGGTTTCTGCGCTCATGCCATGTCCGGCTAACGCATCATGTGAATAAGGTAGGTCGGGTAGTGTGAATGCCATATCAGCCTCCAGATGTTTCGAGAAGTTCAATCTACCTCTTCATACACCGCAATTCATTTTCGATAAACATTAAGATGAAAAAATGTATATTATTCTGGTAACCAAATTGATGAACTGCCACCAGCGTGCGTGGCAAACAGGCAAGAGATCAGATAGATGACCGACGAAAGCCATAACATGCTGGGCACAAAGCGCCAGCCCTATATCGCGCCATTCCTTGGACTAGCACCAGAAATTGATGCGTCAGCCTTTGTCGCTGCAACCGCGGCCATCATTGGCGCTGTGCGTATTGGCAAAAACAGCAGCATCTGGCATCAGGTTACCGTGCGCGGCGATAATAATTATATCACCATCGGCGAAGGCACCAACATTCAGGATAATAGCTGCGTCCATATCGACAGCATAAAATATCCAACAATCATCGGTAATTTTGCCACCATCGGACATAGCGCGATTATCCATGCCTGCACGATTGGCGATTATGGGTTTGTTGGTATGGGCGGCATTGTCATGGATGGAGCCACGATTGAAGATGCCGGCATGCTGGCGGCGGGCGGTATGTTAACGGCGGGCAAGACAATTCCGGCAGGCGAATTATGGGCTGACCGTCCAGCCAAGAAAATGCGTGATCTGACACCCAAAGAGTTGACCTTCAATCAACGTTCGGCGCATCATTATATCGAAGTCGCACGGGCGCATCGCCTTGGCAATGATGGCGCACCCTTTGATAATATGCATTTCCGCCCCTTGCCCCCCCTTACCAAAGAAACCGAATAACTTGCAAATGATGCATGCTAGGTGCATGAAACAGATCTAACAGACCCTTAAGACATAAGTGGAGATAATCCGATGCAATTAAATAATCCTGCTCTTTTGAAATCCGAAGCCTATATCAATGGTGCATGGGTATCTGCGGCTGATGGAAAAACATTTGCTGTGCGCAATCCAGCGTCAGGCGAAGTGATTGCAAATGTTGCTGATCTGGGCGCTGCCGAAACCACAGCAGCGATTGACGCATCGGTGCCAGCGCAAAAGGCATGGGCCGCACGCACCGCCAAAGACCGCGCCACGGTCATGCGCAAATGGTATGATCTGGCCATGGCCAATGCTGACGACCTTGCCGTGATCCTGACCGCTGAAATGGGCAAGCCATTAAGTGAAGCCAAAGGTGAAATTGCCTATGGTTCCAGCTTTATTGACTGGTTTGCCGAAGAAGCACGCCGGATTAGCGGTGACGTGCTGGAAAGCCCTATACCAGGCAAGCGTATGCTTACATTAAAACAGCCAATTGGTGTATTTGGCGCGATCACACCGTGGAATTTTCCAAATGCCATGATCACCCGTAAAGTCGCCCCCGGCATTGCCGCAGGATGTGCCTGTGTATTAAAACCGGCAGAACAGACGCCTCTTTCCGCTCTTGCATTGGCTGTGTTAGCGCATGAAGCAGGCATTCCAGCAGGTGTTTTAAACATTGTTACTGGTATGGACGCTCCCGCCATCGGCAAAGCCTTATGCGATGATACGCGTATCCGCAAGATGACCTTTACCGGATCAACCGAAGTTGGTCGCATCTTGATGCGTGAATGCGCTGACACGGTTAAGAAGATGAGTCTTGAGCTAGGCGGCAACGCACCCCTGATTGTTTTTGATGATGCCAATCTTGATGACGCTGTCGAAGGGGCATTATTATCAAAATTCCGTAATGCAGGACAGACCTGTGTCTGTGCAAACCGGATTTTTGTTCAAGATGGCATTTATGATGCCTTTGCCAAACAGCTAACCGAACGCGTCGCCAGCATGAAAGTTGGTGACGGCATGGATGCAGGCGTCGAACAGGGGCCAATCATCGATGAACAGGGCTTTGCCAAAATCGTTGCGCATATTGATGACGCCCGTGCCAAAGGCGCGACGGTGACAACGGGCGGCGTTCCACATGAACGCGGCGGCACTTTCTTTGCCCCCACCGTTCTGACAGACATGGATCATTCGATGCGGTTATTCAGCGAAGAAACCTTCGGGCCTGTTGCTGGCTTGTTCAAATTCTCCGATGAAGCCGAGGTCATCGCCGCCGCCAATGACACCGAATTTGGTCTGGCGGCCTATCTATTTACCAAAGATGTAGCACGCCTGTTCCGCGTCAGCGAGGCGCTTGAATATGGCATTGTTTCGGTCAATACGGGCATTTTCTCATCCGAGGTAGGGCCTTTTGGCGGCGTCAAGAATTCGGGGCTTGGCCGCGAGGGTTCAAAATACGGCATCGATGAATTTCTGGAAATCAAATTGCTCTGCATTGGTGACTAGCCTCTGCATGACAATAATCATACAAAAGGCCGGATCATTCCGGCCTTTTTCATGCGTCATATTCTAACAGCTAGCTTTTTCGCAATCGCCGGATCAGGCTGGATGTATCATTCCGGCCATAGCCATTTTCACTCAGCTCATCATAATATCCAGCGACAATTTTCGTAACAGGCAAAGGCGCACCATTCTGCGCGGCCTCGGTCAGACAGATCCGCAAATCCTTGCGCATCCAGTCAACGGCAAAACCGAAATCAAACTCATCTGCCACCATCGTATGGCCGCGATTGACCATCTGCCATGATTGCGCCGCCCCGCCTGAGATTGCCTCCAGCAATTTATCGGTATCAAGACCGGCCTCAGCCGCGAAATTCAATGCCTCGGACAGCCCCTGAACCAAACCAGCAATACAGATTTGATTCGCCATCTTGGCTTGTTGGCCTTTGCCAGCCCCGCCCATATGCACAACGCGCGCACTATAGCATTCGATCACGGGCAATGCCGCCGAAAAGGCAGTATCATCACCACCAATCATCACCGTTAACTTGCCATTTTCGGCACCTGCCTGACCGCCTGAAACAGGCGCATCGAGCGATGAAAAATTACGTTCGCGCGCGGCGGCATCAAGTTGCCGGGCGACATCCGCCGACACCGTACTATTATCAATATAGACAGCGCCTTCACGCATCGCGCCAAACGCACCATCGGTGCCCAGTGCTACGGCCAGCGCATCCGGATCATCGCCAACACAAGCAAAAACAAAGTCCGCATCAGCTGCTGCTAAAGCAGGTGTCGAAGCCAAAGCTCCACCATGTTTGGCCACCCAGTTTTCGGCTTTTGATGCGGTGCGGTTATAAACCGTAACATCATGTCCCGCCGCAGCGATATGACCTGCCATGGGGAATCCCATAACACCTAGACCCAGAAATGCTACCTTTGCCATTTGACTACCCTCTGATTGTTCTAAAATATTTTGTTGACGTTGAATTGAACCTAGTCATTTCGCGAATGCTGACTATACTCGGCATGCAAATAACATTCGCCTCCGGGCCATCCAATCAAGCGGGAATAGTTTACCTCATGACTGTATTGTCCAGCCAGCACGAAATTGAAATACTGATTACCGAAACTGAGATTGCGGCCCGCACCAATCAACTGGCGCATATTATTTCGGATCATTACAAAGGAACCGAACAGCTTGTGGTCGTCGGATTGCTTCGCGGATCGTTCATTTTTATTGCTGATTTAGTGCGCCGCCTTGACCTGCCTGTCGAAGTCGATTTCATGACCGTGTCATCCTATGGCGACAAGATGGAATCATCACGTATGGTTCGTATCCTGAATGACCTTGACGGTTCGATCAAAGGTCGTGATGTGCTGATCGTCGAAGACATCATCGATACGGGCCATACATTGTCACAGGTTTTTAAAATTCTGCAGACGCGCCAGCCAAAATCGATTGCTATTTGCACATTGTTGAACAAACCATCACGGCGCGAAGTCGAAGTCGATATTGACTGGATCGGGTTTGATATACCGGATGAGTTCGTTATTGGCTATGGCATCGATTTCGCCCAGCAAGGTCGCAACCTTCCCCATATTGGGATTGTAAAAAAATCCTAGGCTCTTCCTGCACAGGAAACTGTCACGGTGATGCGCCACAGTGACACCCTAAGCTAGCTTTAGGACAGAAACGCATCTTCGTAACGGTACGTTGATAGCGGAACAGCACCTTGATCGGTCACCACCACCTGTTCTTCCAATTTCACGCCATCACGGCCATCAACGGCGCCGACATAGGCTTCGACACATAACGTCATGCCAACTTCAAAACAGCCACCATAACCGTGATGTTCAACATCTTCGGGGTAGCGCACAGATGGATATTCGTCACAAAGCCCAACACCATGTGCCAGCACACCATAACGTAAAGCACGATAGTCTTCGGGTAACCGATGTGCGATTCGGGTCATGTCTGAAAACCGCATGCCTGGCTCGATCAGGCCGATATTGGTCATCACATGGTCATAGGCCACTTGATAAAGCCGCTTTTGTTCATCGCTTGGCGTGCCATCACCCACCAGCCATGTTCGTGAAATATCACAGCAATAACCATAGGTGCCCACAAGGTCGGTATCAAATGCCATTAGATCACCGTCCTGCATGATACGGGGACCACATTCCTGAAACCATGGATTGGTGCGCGGACCTGACGACAGAATACGTGTTTCTATCCATTCACCTCCACGTTTGATATTGCCAGCATGCAATATTGACCATAATTCATTTTCGCTAATGCCGGCACGCATCACTTCACGCATTTCTTCAACCGCTAGTTCGCACGTGGCAATTGCACAGCGCATAGCATTCAATTCATTTTCATTTTTGATAGAGCGCCCATGCTCGGTCAGCACTTGCCCTTCAAGCACCTCGACACCCAGCCCAACCAAGGCGGCATAGCCAAGATTTTCCATTTTATCGACAGCAAGACGTTTATTGCCTGGTGCATAGCTGTGCATAATATCGATTATCTGATCAGCAAAGGCTTTGGCCGCTTCAGCCGTTCTGTCACCTGTTTCAAAATAAAAGAAACTGGCACCACTGCGCAATTCGCCTACCAATGGCAAATGCGCTGACAGATGTTCACAATTATGAAAGTCCCACAGAATCACATTGCCTTCAGGCGGCACAAAACAGGCGCGCGCCATATTATGCGATGTCCATAGTTGCATATTGGTTGTGTCAGTTGCATAACGTATATTCAGCGGATCAAACAGCAAAAGACCTGCACAATCATGTTTGCGGATCTGTTGTTGTAAACGCTCAAGACGATAGGCGCGCAAAGCGGGCATGTCTGGCACTGTCAAACCCAGCTTTGCCCATTCATCAAAAGCCAACGCTGATGGGCCTATTTCCACCCGATCATTATTATCAGGCGTATTATCCGGTTTTAAATGTGAACGCCGCGTTGGATCAATTTTGCGGTTGGAACCGACAATCAACTGGTTCATTGCGCCCTCCAGAATGACTCTATAATCACACGCTGAACCGGTTTTTAAAAATCAGCAAGCATTTTTTGCGCACTGACTTGCCAGCATAAATCAGCTATTCACATCAACAAGAACACGCCCCTGAATGCGGCCTTTGAGAATGTCAGCACAATGGCCAGGGACATCCGCCAAACCAACAACCGTAACAGCATCATTCAGCTTGTCGATCGGCAGATCACTAGCAATGCGTGCCCATGCTTGAACACGTCGTTCATAGGGACATGAAGCCGAATCGATCCCAATCAGACCAACGCCGCGAAGCAGAAAAGGAATAACCGTCGTTGCTAAAGAATTACCGCCCGCATTGCCGACCGCCGCAACCGTTGCATTGGGTTTCATCTGCGTCAGAACACGTGCCAGAATTTTACCGCCAACAGCATCAATACAGCCTGCCCACCGAGCAGACTCAAGTGGCCGCCCTGTTTCCTCTTCAAGTTCGGTACGTGCGATAATACTGCTTGCACCAAGGCCCATCAGATAATTGGCAATATCTGGGCGTCCTGTCATCGCTGTGACCTCATAACCTGTTGCGGCCAGCAACGCTGCGGCAATTGATCCAACGCCGCCACCGGCACCTGTCAACAGAATCTCACCATCACCCTTTTGTAATCCACGATCTTCCAGCGTCAGAATAGACAGCATTGCGGTCAGACCTGCCGTGCCAACCGACATCGCGTCGCGTGTTGTCAAACCTTTGGGAAGTGGCACCAGCCAGTCCGCCTTCACTTTGGCGCGCTGGGCAAAGCCGCCCCACCATATTTCGCCAACCCGCCAGCCTGTTAAAATAACCTTATCGCCTGCACGATAACGATCATCCTCACTAGAAATAACCTCACCTGCAAAATCAATGCCCGGGATATGCGGATAGCTTTTCACCAGACCACGTTGACCGGCAAAACACAGGCCATCTTTATAATTAACAGTCGAATATTCAACAGCAATCAACACCTCGCCTTCAGCAGGCAATTCAGATTCATCAAGTTGCTCGACAGCGTGGCTAAGGTTTTCATCCTCATCACGGTTTAGGACAAGGGCGTTAAATTTTGACATGGGTTTCTCCGCTATCTTTGACTGAGTGCCTTCGCTTAATCTAAGCGCAGATAACAGCAATTTTGGCCGCCTCTGCCAAGCCCAAATCGGCTAATGGCTACTTTTTCTGGCACTCAAACCTTGCTTGTCACACAATATAGTTTTTCACAGGCATGTTCGGATTGATTAGCAGAAACGCCATAAAGACATGGTAATAAAGCCATCTCACCATCCAAATTAGAAAAAACTTGAGTAAAACCTTAATTAGAAAGATTATTTATTTAGAGCAATTCATAGGGTGATAATAACAGGCGATTACTATGGACTTCGAAAAATTTAACAAATTTGGGTCGCTTTTGCTGAAAGACGAATTTGTTTTGAGCTACAGCGGATACGCATCCGAAGATGTTTTGCACTCTATGGGTGACACTCTGCGCCATAGGCTGGGCGATCACACCGATGATAAAGGCAAAGTCAAACATGTCTTCTCGGTCTTTGTCGAACTCATGCAAAATCTGATCCGTTATGGTGCCCAAGGACCGCACCCGACCCCAAAGACGGGAAACCGTCAAGCCTTTGGCTTGATCATGGTTGTACAGAATGGCAGCTCGATTGAGGTCATGTCAGGAAATTATGTTTCAAAAAATGAAGCAAATGACTTGGTAAATAGAGTTAACGAACTCAATGATAAATCCCCAGAGCAATTACGAGCGCTTTATCGGGAAAAATTAAGACAACCACCGCATGAAGGAAGCAAAGGTGCCTCGATAGG
>JABJBD010000155.1 GCA_018668795.1 Candidatus Puniceispirillum sp.
CGTACATGTCATCAGCCGCTTTAAGCAAATTGCCAAGCCCCTTTTTATGCAAACCAGACATTTGCACAACAGGCACACCCTTTAGCTGTGACATAGAGGTTTTCAGACGATCCGAAATTTGCATCGCTGATTCCTGTTTGTTGCGCACGGCATCCCATTTGTTGGCACCAATGACAATGGCACGGCCTTCATTGGCAATCAGGCGGGCAATCGACAGATCCTGCTTGTGCAGTTCTTCGGTCGCATCGATCAGCAACACGCATAGATGCGCATATTGAATCGCGCGCAACGCATCATCGACCATCAGCTTTTCAACCTTATCGACAACACGGGCGCGGCGGCGCATGCCAGCGGTATCAACCAGCTTATAGGGGCGTCCCTGCCATTCAAACGGCAATTCAATCGAATCACGGGTGATGCCTGCCTCGGGGCCTACCAGCAATCTATCCTCGTCAAGCAGACTGTTGATTAAGGTCGATTTACCCATATTCGGCCGCCCGACAATAGCAATCCGCATCGGTTGTTTGGCAGCTTCATCCTGCCATACATCCACAGGGTTGCCTTCGGCATCAAGCGGTGCTTCGGCATCATTGTCAGGTAAGTCGTCATCATCTTCATGCGTTGTCAGAATATCGTCGCCTGTCAGCACGCCTGCCAACCCCTGTTTGTCAGCCGCTTCAAGCATCGCATCATGCAGATCGACAAGACCTTCGCCATGCGCCGCCGAAATGGCAACTGGCTCACCCAGCCCAAGTGTCCAGCTCTCAGCCACACCGCTAGCGCCGATTTTACCTTCGCATTTGTTACAAACCAGAATGACATGCGCGCCAGATTTACGAATTTCACCAGCAAAAAATTTATCAACTGGCGTGATGCCAACACGGGCGTCAACAACCAGCAATGTGACATCTGCCCCGACGATAGCCAGCTCGGTTTGATACCGCATCCGGTCTTCCAGACTGCCATCGCTGGCTTCTTCAAGCCCCGCCGTATCAATGACACGAAAGCGCAGACTCGCTAGCGCGCCATCACCTTCACGGCGATCACGCGTCACACCAGGCTGATCATCGACAATCGCATGCTGTCGTCCAATCAGACGGTTGAATAATGTTGATTTACCAACGTTTGGGCGACCAACAATCGCAAAAGTAACCATAATTTAGCGCCAGTATATCTAGTCGAAGGCTGAAAGCTGACCATTATTAGACAGCACAAAAAGTCGTCCACCAGCAATCTGAGGGGGCGTGACAACATCACTACCCACATTCAGACTGCCAGTCTCAACACCTGTTTCGGCATTAAGCAAATATAAGCTGCCGGACTTTGAAATCACCATCACCTGTCCATTGGCAACAAGTGGTCCCACATAACGCGTCAGCGATTCAGACGCCATTGCGCCAGCTGGCAAGGCATCTGGCAATTCAGCGATCCACCGCACCAAACCATCTTCGCGGCGGATTGCATAAACCCGACCTTCGAGCGACAGGACAAAAACCGTATCACCTGCAACCCATGGCATTTCGACGCCTGAAATCGGCGCATCCCATAGCATAAAACCCGAACGCGCATTTAACGCCGCAATACGGCCAGACTGGCTGATCGCAAAAACAAGGCCACCATCAAATACCGGATTGGCACGAATATCGCCGATGCTTTGTAATGGCGTGCGGGGGTTAAACGTGGCCAATGACTCAGTCCAGATAATTTCACCATCGGTGACATCCAGCATTAATAATTCACCACCTGCACCCGCAACAGCAAGTTCACCATCATTATAGGCAGGTGACGGCACGCCATATACAATTGTGCTTGATGGCAGTCCCGCACGATCCCAAAGCGCTATGCCATCTTCCATGGACAGTACCAGTATATTGCCGTCAATATCGGTGATGACGATGGCTTCATCATCAATCGCGGTTGGCCCTCCGCGAATAGGTAATGGCAGATCTATCGACCATATGCTTGTCCCATCTTCAACCGATAATGCCGCCAGCATATGACCACCCGCATGCACAAAAAGCCGTTCGCCACTGACCATGACACCGCCACCTATGCCGGGCTGAGGGTCATCATCAAATGTCTCAATCGATACTGACCAGATAG
>JABJBD010000040.1 GCA_018668795.1 Candidatus Puniceispirillum sp.
AGCTTTACGGCGGTCACCAAAACCAGGTGCCTTTACCGCCGCCACTTTCAGCCCGCCACGCAGACGGTTCACCACCAATGTTGCCAACGCTTCGCCTTCAATATCTTCGGCGATGATCAGCAATGGACGACCTGACTGCACAACTTTTTCCAGAATAGGAAGCATATCTTGCAGATTAGACAGTTTCTTTTCGTGAAGCAGAATATACGGCTCTTCAAGAACAGCGCGCATTTTCTCAGCGTCAGTCACAAAGTATGGTGACAGATAACCACGATCGAACTGCATACCTTCAACAACATCCAATTCGGTGTCGAGGCTTTTGGCTTCTTCAACGGTGATCACACCTTCATTGCCAACACGCTCCATGGCTTCGGCAATCATCTTGCCGATTTCTTCTTCGCCATTAGCCGAAATGGTGCCAACCTGGGCCACTTCGTCAGATGTTGAAATGGTCTTTGAACCCGCAACAATCTTTGCAACGACAGCTTCGACAGCCATGTCGATACCACGTTTTAGATCCATTGGATTCATGCCAGATGCAACAGCCTTTGCGCCTTCTTGGGCAATGCTTTGCGCCAGAACGGTTGCGGTTGTTGTGCCGTCACCAGCAACGTCATTTGCTTTTGACGCTACTTCACGCACCATCTGTGCGCCCATGTTCTGAAATCTGTCTTTCAATTCGATGTCTTTGGCAACCGTCACACCATCTTTGGTGATCCGTGGTGCGCCAAATGACTTTTCCAAAACCACGTTACGGCCTTTTGGACCCAATGTGACTTTAACGGCGTTAGCTAGGATATCGACACCTTCAAGCATCTTGGTTCTAGCTTCTGATCCGAATTTGACTTCTTTAGCAGCCATTTTCTGTATTCCTTCTCTTTAGAACTAAGGGGCGATCTATTCGATAACGCCCATGATGTCGGATTCTTTCATGATCAGGTAATCCTGACCGTCAATTTTGACTTCGGTACCTGACCATTTGCCAAACAGCACAGAATCACCAGCTTTAACGTCGAGCGGCTGGACTTTACCAGTCTCATCTCTTGCGCCAGCTCCGGCGGCAATTACTTTGCCTTCCATTGGCTTTTCTTTGGCTGTATCCGGAATAATGATCCCGCCTGCAGTCTTTTCTTCCGATTCCATCCGCTGTACTACGACGCGGTCGTGAAGGGGCCTGAATTTCATGCCTTTCTCTCCTCCGTTATGCAAATAAAGTGTCACTAGCACTCACCCATCGTGAGTGCTAGCCCTTAATTAATGCTATGTGGGCTACCTGCGACAGCTTGTCAAGCAATGCGCAAAAAAAATGATCAAAAAATCAATTATTGTCATACTTATTCTGCATGGCAGACGTGACCATACGGCTACGAGGTGATTTTGCCATATGCTGAAAATAAGCTGGCATAGCCGATAAGGCACTTTGCCAGTCAGCTATTTTGGCCATTGGAATTTCGGCATGGCTGAAACCGCATCGGCGTAAATATTCCGCCTGATCAGCAATCACATGGCCGCTGGCAATAAGCATACCCGAAAAGCCAGAATCGCGAATGCGCCGGGCATAGGTAAAACCACGCCCATCGGAAAATTTGTCAAAACTGATCTCGATCACGCGACTGGTGTTCAATCCTGCAATTTCATCATCAGCAGGCGGGCTATCGCTGGTGGCAAAGACATAATCCGCGATACGCCTATCTTGCATGTCTGTCACCATGCCATCGGCAAGATCAAATAGCTGTCTCTGGGTATCATCGTCACGCATAAAGCGACTCCTTGAATGGCGCTGTACCAAGACGCGTCAGACTATCGGCAAATGTTTCATTATCTTGTCGTAAATCCATATAGGTATCGACGATGCGCTCGATCGCGGCAGGCACATCAGCCTCTTCAAAAGATGGCCCCATGATGGTACCAACAGCAGCCGCTTCGCCCGCCTGACCGCCAAGCGTGATCTGATAATGTTCAACACCCTTTTTATTGACACCCAATATGCCAATATCGGCCGCATGATGATGCCCGCATGCATTGATGCATCCGGAAATATTAAGCCGAAGTGCCCCAATGTCAGCGCGCCGATCAGCATCGTCAAAGCGGCGAAAAATCTTGTCGGCCAATGGCAATGAGCGGGCATTGGCTAGATTACAGTAATCCAACCCCGGACAGGCGATCATATCGCCAATCAACCCTGCCTCTCCGCCGGCAAGGCCAAGTTTAGCCAATCTGTTAAACACTGCCGGAAGATGCTGTTTAGCCATATGCGGGATAATCAGATTCTGTTCATAGGTGACGCGGATTTCACCCTGCCCAAAGGCCTCGGCAATATCGGCAATCGCCTCCATCTCATGCGCCGAGGCATCGCCTGGCGGGCGGTCAATGGCTTTCAGGCTGATAGTGACCGAGCAATAATCGGGATGCCAATGGGCATGGATATTACGTGCCATCCAAAGATCAAACGCACAGTCATTTTGGCGGCGGGTGGTAATATCATGCACATAATCGCTATCGGTTATTATCGGCAGGTCTATGGGTGCAAAATAACCAACTATCCGATCACGTTCACTATCGGGCAGTTCAACCGCGCTATCACGGATTTTATTCCATTCGGCCTCAACGGCATCACGAAAGGCATCAATCCCCATCGCCTCAACCAGAATTTTGATACGTGCCTTATAGATATTATCACGCCGTCCGGCCTGATTATAGACGCGCAAAATCGCTTCAAGATAGGATAGCAAATGCCGCTTTGGCAGAAAGGTGGCAATCTGCTGGGCGACACGCGGCGTGCGTCCCTGGCCGCCACCAACCAGCACGCGAAAGCCAATCTGGCCATCTTTATTTTTGACCATCCGCAAGCCTATGTCATGAAAGCCGGTGGCCGCGCGGTCATCTATCCCGGCCGAAACAGCAATCTTGAATTTGCGCGGTAGAAAGGCAAATTCAGGATGCAGGGTTGACCATTGCCGGATGATTTCACACCAGCCACGCGGATCTTCCAGCTCGTCGGCCGCCGCCCCAGCTAACGGATCCGAAGTGACATTACGAATGCAATTACCCGATGTCTGGATTGCATGCATATCAAAGCTGGCAAGCCGATCCAGAATATCAGGCGTTTCCACAAGCTTGATCCAGTTAAACTGGATATTCTGGCGGGTGGTAAAATGACCAAAGCCACGATCAAAATCGCGGGCAATACCTGCCAAGCCACGAAGCTGTTGTGCGCTCAGAACCCCATAGGGAATTGCGACCCGCAACATATAGGCATGAAGTTGCAAATACAGACCATTCTGTAACCGCAAAGGTTTGAATTCATCCTCGCTTAACGCTCCCGCTAGTCGGCGCTCGACCTGATTGCGGAATTGTGCCGCCCGCGCTTTGACAAAAGCATGGTCAAGCTGATCGTAGCGATACATCTGACGTTCTTCTCATGACGGGGTGAAAATACCTATCTAACGATATGGACCCACAAGCTGGCTTATCGGCAGGGGGTATAATCGACGGTCCTTTTGCCGCTCTGATCATTTCACGGGCTGACTGATCCGCCTTACCATTCACCGCGACAGCATAGACCGAAACAATCCGGTTTGCGGCGGCATCCTGTTCGGCACGCGCATGTGCACTTTGCGCGTTATCGGCATCAAATATCGCAGCTCTGCTTCGGTTCGCTGTCCAATCAAGCTTGCCCGTCATCCACAAAACAACACCATCTTCAAGCCGGTTTGCGGTCAGAATAATATCGTCTGTTTTGGGCATATCAGGCTCCTTCACGTAGTTTGTTATAGTGATGATTTATCACGCCCCGTTTCATTATTTCGCTAGCCTCAATGGCTGGTCGTAGCGTGGTTTGAATAGGCATAAGCGGTAGTGCGGCTGAGGTGATATGCTGGCACGCAATGCCATGCTCACTAAGGGCTTTGGCAATAAAATCAGCACTTCTGATTTGGCGCGGGTCACCCCCTACCAGACAGATGACACGATCTGATGTTTCAGACGCCGCTTTCAGCTTGCTGATAAAAGATACAATCGACATGTCACCTTCATGCTGGCCAAGCTGGCAGAATGTCAGTGTGGCCTCACGCCGTGCCAGATCAAGCACCTCATCGGAAACCAGATGATCGTAAAAAATGCTATCGGCATGACGAATGGCGTCAGCCGCATCAAGCGATAACAGCCCCTTGGCACCGGCACCCGCATCAACAACATGTATCTGCGCCCCATCGGTGCCTGTCTGATCTTGCGATAATACTGCATTGCCAAGCAAACGCATGATAGCGCTATCAGCCACTGCGATCTTGCCAGCAAGAATATAATGGGCAATCTGGCCATTTAGAATCTGATGTTGCAACCCACGGCGCATTGCATTCGGAAAATGCTTTATCCGGTCACGAAGCCGGAACAGATAATGCGCCAATTTGCCTGTTGCTGGTGCCAGCATGTCTTCGATCCGTGCCCGAATATGCTGAGCCAGAACCGGCGCCAGACCCGCAGTCGAAATTGCCACAATGACTGGTGAACGATCAACAATCGAACCCAGAAAGAAACTACATAATGGAATCGTATCCGGCACATTAACAGGCACCCCAAGCGATCGGGCATGTACGGCAAGCCTTTTATTGCGCACCGGATCACCTGTTTCGATAATCACCAAAGGCCGACCAGCCAGCATCGATAACACCGCATCATCATGCGGCGTCACCCCATCAAGCACATGCACATGACCAGCATCAGCCACAATTGGACATGTCGATGCTGTCATTGATGTTGCTGTAACGACGTCAACAACTCGAGCTATTTTTAACAATAGACGTATTTTAGAAGCCAATAGATCACGATCGCCAATCACCAATGGCGGTGTGGTTTGCACATCGACAAAAATTGGAAAATGTGACGACATCTCTCAGGCTCCTCAGCCAAGACAACTCAATAAATAGTTTCAGAGGTTATAATTGATAAAATTTTGTGCTATTTAAATAAATAGCGGCACCTAAAGAAAAATAATTTCTTCTTTAGATAATTTTTGGTATTTATTTCTGATTTTATGATGTCAGGCAAAATATGGATGTGCCTTCAATATAGAGCCCTGCGGCAATGCGACCATTTAATCTGCCCGCCCACGATGCTATAAGTCGTGATCGGGGGAATTATTACGTAGCCACAGGTTGGTTGCCATGTCTGGAGTATAAAAGCAGTGACCACAAATGTATCTTCATTCTGGTCGGCGCACGCCACCCAAAAGTCGCATAACATAGTTGCAATCTGGCTATTGATCATGGCGGGGCTTGTTGCGGTTATGGTGGTCATTGGTGGCATTACGCGCCTGACTGGTAGCGGCCTTTCAATGGTTGAATGGCGCCCGCTAATGGGAACTTTGCCGCCGCTAAGCGATGCCGAATGGAATCGCGTTTACGCGCTATACAAACAATCCCCCGAATATGACAAAATCAATTTTGGGCTTGATATGGCTGGCTTCAAGCTGATTTTCTTTTGGGAATATTTTCACCGTTTATGGGGGCGCTTGCTTGGTGTTGCCTTTGCTGTGCCGCTGATATGGTTTGCGGCAAAACAGATAATTCCTGCTGGCTATGGCCGTCGCCTGATTATGTTGTTGGTGCTTGGTGGATCGCAAGGTGTGATTGGCTGGTGGATGGTCAAATCCGGCCTGTCGCAAGATGCCACTGTATCACAATATCGGTTGGCAACGCATCTTGGGATGGCGCTGTTCATTTTCAGCTTGCTGATTTGGGTTGCCCTTGATCTGCGTGATGGTCAGTCACTTCGCCCGACAGGTCATGGACTTGGCAGTCTGATCTTGGTTGCGGTCACCATTCTGGCAGGAGCTTTGGTCGCTGGAATGGATGCTGGGCTTCTTTATAATGAATATCCACTTATGGGCGACGGGCTGGTGCCTGTCGAATATGGTGACGAAGGCTGGCGTGATACGTTTGAAAATCCGGCATCGGCACAGTTCCACCATCGCTGGCTTGCGGCTTTGACTTTCATTGCTGTACTCGCGCTTGCCTTGCGTGCACGCATCACGCCTGCATTGCAACGTCAGGCTTATATGGTGCTTGCCGCCATCAGCGCACAATTCATCATTGGCATTTTCACCTTGCTAAATGGCGTACCTGTATGGCTTGGCGGCTTGCATCAGGCGGGCGCGGTTGTCTTGCTTGCCAGCGTTCTATGGCTATTGCATGGAACTGGCAGACGGCCAACCGCGGCTTCAATCAGCTAGCCTGATTTTTTTGGTACTGGTGCGCGGCGGACATGTAGCTCGTTTAACGCAGAATCATCAACGTCCGATGGCGCGGCCATCATCAGATCTTCAGCCTTGCCATTCATCGGGAACAGAATAACCTCACGGATATTCGGCTCGTCAGCGATCAACATAACCATGCGGTCAATGCCCGGGGCAATACCCCCATGCGGCGGCGCGCCAAAGCGGAACGCATTGATCATCGCCGGAAACTTGTCATCAACAACTTTATTGTCATAACCAGCAATTTCAAAGGCCTTATACATCACTTCGGGCAGATGGTTCCGGATCGCTCCTGAAGATAATTCAACACCGTTACAGACAAGGTCATATTGCCAGGCCTTAATATCCAGCGGATCCATGTCCTGCAATGCCTGCATACCACCTTGCGGCATTGAAAACGGGTTATGCGAAAAGTCGATCTTGCCTGTCACTTCGTCTTTTTCAAACATCGGGAAATCGACGATCCAGGCAAAACGGAACACTCTTTCGTCAATCAGATTTTGATCCTGACCAATTTTCACCCTGGCACGTCCAGCCAGACTTGCCGCCGCATCAGGCTCTGCACAAGCAAAAAACACAGCATCGCCATCCTCGGCACCAACTTGCAAACGAATGTCTTCGGCCTTCTCGGCACCCAGCGCTTTGGCCACTGGCCCGCGCGCTTCACCTTCGCCATAGATGATATAGCCCATACCTGGCGCGCCTTCACCTTGCGCCCAGCTATTCATCCGGTCAGCAATAGCGCGGCTACCACATTTTGGTCCTGGCACAGCGCGCACAACGGCACCTTTTTCAATATTCTTGGCAAAAATCGAAAAGCCTGAGTCACGGAAAATATCGGTCACATCACTGATCTCGAACGGGATACGCAGATCAGGTTTGTCATTGCCATATTTCAACATCGACTCGGCAAATGGGATATGCACCCATTCTTTGCCGCAATCTTTGTCTGAAAATTCTTCAAAAACACCGCGAATGACTGGCTCAACTGCATCAAAAACATCCTGCTGTTCGACAAAGCTCATCTCCAGATCAAGCTGGTAGAATTCGCCTGGGCTTCGATCAGCGCGGCTATCTTCATCGCGAAAACAGGGCGCAATCTGGAAATAGCGGTCAAAACCAGACACCATTATCAACTGCTTAAACTGCTGCGGGGCTTGTGGCAGCGCATAGAATTTACCTGGATGCAAACGCGCTGGCACCAGAAAATCACGCGCCCCTTCGGGCGAAGATGCGGTCAGGATCGGCGTCTGAAATTCAGTAAAACCTTGGTCAACCATACGCGCGCGGATTGATTGGATAATCTGGGCGCGGAGCATGATATTGGCATGCGGACGGCCTCGGCGCAGATCAAGATAACGATAACGGAGCCGTGTTTCCTCGCCTGAATCTTCATCCGAATTGACCTGAAGCGGCAATGTATCGGCCGCTGACTGCACCTCGAAATTTTCAATGCGCACTTCGATATGACCTGTTGGCAAAGACGTATTGATGGTGTCTTCGCTACGCCGCACAACTTCGCCTGTGATGGTCACAACCGACTCAAGACGCGTTGCCTCGACAATGGCAAAGCTGGCATCTGATGAATCAGCAACACATTGCGTCAGACCATAATGATCGCGCAGATCGATAAAGACAAGTTGACCATGATCGCGCTTTCGATTGATCCAGCCAGAGATACGGACTTTTTCGCCGACTGCAGCCTCGGTTAGGGCAGCGCAGGTATGGGTGCGGTAAATATGCATAAGTGAAGCTCCAAAAACGACCGGTCATCCCCGGCTAAAATCGGGGCGAGTATGCAAATTATGACTGCCTGACGCAACCAGCTTTCACGCAATTTAGCTTTGATACGCAATAATCACGGTTATATCAGGCAAAATATGGAAAATATCTAGCTTCGGCGACGACCTCGGCGCCCCCGGCGGCCACCCTCACTCGTTCTGGCGTTATAGTCATCACCGCTATCGGTGTCAGCTTTAATCTGCACATCCGCCCATGGGGTACCAAGCACCGCCTGCATATGATCTACATCAAGCGCGCCAGCCGGACGTGTTGCCAAAGCCGCGCTCATGGCGGCAACATGCGCTGGCGTTGTACCACAACAGCCGCCAATGATGCTGATTCCCGCATCACGGGCAAAAAGCGCATAGCTTGCCATCAATTCGGGGGTGCCATGATAATGGATCGCGCCTTCGACATAGGCTGGAATTCCGCAATTACCCTTGGCAACCATCGGCATATTGGCAGCTAAAGCGGTCGTGGCCATGCCAGTCATCGAATGCATCAATTCGGCTGGCCCAATACCGCAATTGGCACCCAGCACATCAACGCCTAGCGCAAGTGCCTGTTCGGCAAATTGCTGGGGTGTGATCCCCATCATGCTACGGCTGGCCGTATCAAAAGTCATGGTCACCGCAACAGGCAGGCCGGTTGTTTTCGCAGCGTTCACCGCGGCATCAACCTCTTCGGTTGATGACATGGTTTCCACCCACAACATATCAACACCGCCATTTGCCAGCGCCATTGCCTGTTTTTTAAAGGCCTCAAATGCCGCATCCGGAGTCAAGGCACCAAGCGGTTCGAATAATTCGCCCGTAGGCCCAATTGATCCGGCAATAATCGCATCGGAACCGGTTTTGTCTCGATGGCTTGTAACTGCCGACACAGCATTGACCGCCGCCGCATGATTGAGTTCTTCAACCCGATCCTGCGCTTCGTGTAACTTCAGACGGAAGGACGTGCCGCCAAAGGAATTGGTCAGGATAAGATTCGAACCGGCTTGCAGAAAGCTGTCATGCAACCAGAGAATGTCATCGGGACGTTCAACATTCCATAATTCAGGCGGATAGCCTGTTTCAAGGCCACGTCCAAACAGATTTGTACCTGTCGCACCATCTGCAATTAGATACGAACGTTCAGCGAGCATATCATGAAATTTTGATGACATATTCTGTCTCGGTTTATCTTTCACCAGCAATCGTTCGACGCCGTGTAGGGCGTCGGCGGATACCGGTTTTTGCTGCACGACGCTCATTCAGAGTGTCAAGCAAGTCACGTTGCGCCTCTGCACCCATACGGCTCCAGCTGGCGATTTCTTGCCTTGTACGGTAACAGCCAAGACAGACATCCGCCAGCGGATCCATTTGGCAAATAGAAATACACGGAGACGGCATAGAGGCGGGGACATCTGGTTGTTTTGAACGCATCATCCCTACCTTTATTGATCGCCTTTATACATGGCCTGATTCATAGCTATTGATCAAGGCCGATTTATGCAACGTCTAACGTCGTATTTTCATAGACAGCTTGGTAGTTAGGCTGCCTGACTTTCGCCCGCAGATGCTACCATAACGTCATTTAACTTTTCTAAGCCTGATTCAAATGTTGCGCCAAGCGGAATCTGAACCAGATTTTTATCCACGGCAATCTCGGTATTTGCTATGTCAAAATCAACAGCCCGTGCGGCTTGGTCTTCAACTAGACCAAGAAGCCGGATAGCTTCGCCCAGCATCATGACAGGCATATCTTCACGTAAAAAGGCGCGCAGAACACGTTTGGCATGCACCTCATTCATTAGCTTTTCCACATGACGGTCACCTGTTGGGATGATCAGGGCATCATAGTCAATCGCCAGTGTTGTCGAGAGCGTGCTGTCCACTGGATAGGACATGCCCCAGCCAGTTCCATTCCAAGAATTGGTCAGGCCCGCATCACGTGAAATAATCTTTAGTTTGGCAGTTTTTGCAAGCATTGCACGCTGGATGGCGATAAATTTATCCTCATCAAAACCGCTAGCAACCATTATACCAATCGTCTTGCCTGCAAAATTATTCACCTGCATGGATATCTCCTTATATAAACTGAACAAAACCGTTACGGTTTTTTATGTAAAACAAATCGTTGGTTAACAAGCGTGCTGACAAAACATCAGCACTGCATTGTGAAATTCATGTTTGAAGCTCTTGGTCGGCGCGCATGATTGCACGTGAAAAATCCCAAGAACGCGCGACATATACCTTGTCTGTAAGCTTTTTTCAAGCCCTGCTTTCCCTGTGCGTAGGGTGCATAGGCTGGATATGCAATGGATATTTATGAAGATCATAATGCCAGCCATGATTGATAGGATGCGCCCTTACAACCTGACTTTGTAAGCTCTGATTATTCGTGAGGTCTAAATCAATATCGGATACAAAGGAGAAAATTAAAAAATCCAGAATGTCCCAAATATATTTTTCATCATATCAACCAGATGGCCTGCAAACATGTATCAGCAAAATCTATCAGCGCGCACCCTCGCGATAAGTCCACAGGGAAAAATATTGCGTTCAGGCGCTATTTTCGGCATATATAGGCGCATCAAGAAGCAGCTTTGATTTATAGAATCATGATTAACAGGCGTCATGACGCGCCTATGTTAGCGACGAGGGGCTGGGATCTAACCCGCAACCATCATGCAGTTTTCACCTGTTCTGAACATTCTGGGCCTTTTGACGACCATTCTGGCAGCAACCATGCTGATCCCGATGTGCGTCGATCTGTATTTTGGTTCTGGTGACTGGCAGGTTTTTGCCATTTCATCCTTATTCACCGCTTTCTTTGGTGTCACCACATGGTTGGCAACGTCACAACGTGAACCACTTGATCTGGGACTGCGTCAGGCGTTTTTGCTGACCAACGGGTCATGGATGCTGATTGGTGTTTTTGGGGCACTTCCCTTTATGTTCTGCGAATTACAGCTAAGCCCAACTGATGCGCTGTTTGAATCGGTATCGGGGATCACCACAACCGGCTCAACCGTTTTGCAACAAATCGAGATGGCGTCACCAGGCATTCTGATGTGGCGTGCGCTTTTGCAATGGCTTGGCGGGGTAGGTATTATTGTGATGGCGATGGCGGTTTTGCCTATGCTGTCAGTTGGCGGTATGCAGCTATTCCGCACCGAATCCTATGAACGCGCTGACAAGGTTGTGCCACGTGCCGCCCAATTGGCAGGTGGCATCGGGTTGGTCTATACTGGACTGACAGCGATATGGGCAATCATGCTGACGGCGGCTGGCATGGGAACATTTGACGCGCTTACCCATGCCATGACGACTTTGGCAACTGGCGGTTATTCTACACGCACGGCCTCAATTGGTGCGTTTGACTCGGTGGCTATCGAATGGATTATCATCGCTGGCATGATCGTTGGCAGTCTGCCATTTGCGCATTATCTGGCATTGGTACGTGGCGGATGGCGTAATCTGGTCAATGACCCTCAGGTTAAATGGTTCTTTATTCTTCTGATTGGTCTTGTGGCGCTTTTGGCATGGCATCTGTCAGCAGGCGGTTACAAAATATCCCACGCGATCCGTGAATCCAGCTTTAATACGATTTCGATTCTGACTGGCACTGGTTTTGGCAGTGCTAATTTTTCGGCATGGGGCGGTTTTGCCTCGACGATGTTGCTGATCGCCATGTTTATCGGGGGCTGTGGTGGATCGACAACCTGCGGAATAAAGGTGTTTAGACTTCAGGTGCTAGCAACAACCGCACGTGTCCAGATCAGCCGCTTGTTGCGTCCTCATGGCGTTGTGCTTGCCTATTATAACCGCAAACCTGTCTCTAGTGAGGTCATGGATTCGGTGATGGCCTTTTTCTATGTGTATATTTTGTGCTTTGTCATTCTGGCGATTTTGCTGGGCATGATGGGGCTGGACTTCATTACCGCTTTATCTGGTGCCGCCACGTCGATCAGTAATGTCGGCCCCGGATTGGGTAATCTGATTGGTGCAGAAGGTAACTTTGCCCTGCTTCCTGATCCGGCAAAATGGGTCATGTCATTTGGCATGTTGCTTGGTCGGCTGGAATTATTTACCGTCCTTGTCATGCTTAACCCTGGATTCTGGCGACGGTAAAGCATCATCCGGCCATAGCCGACAGATGATCGCGAATTATATAAGCATCATCCGGCCAAAGCAACGCGCCCATCAAAAACTATGCAGAAACTCACTAGGGAACAGTGATATTCGGAATTTTGGCGATTTCTTCACGCGCTTGTTTATCCAGCAAATTCACCGTGGCAAGCAAGGTTTCTTGTATCGCAATATTCAGGTCATTGGCGCTGGATGATTCGGGAATAGTCACCGAATGGCGCGCCGATAGTTCAATCATGCCTTGAAAGCCGCCAACTGGCTGTAGCCAAATCAGGCGCGCTTCGAGCTGCGCTTCGATTTTGCTATCCTGTTCATCGGTAATCAGGCTGTTCAGCCCTGCCGAGCGCGCCAATTTGGTGCGCGTTAATGATGCGCGCGAAATATCCAGCACCAACTCACCGCTTGCCCCAGCAGGCAACAATATTCGTGAAGCCCAGTCAATCACCACATTCGATGGTGCTGGATTGGCAAGATAGCCAATATAAGGCGCTTCGACCGGCATCTGCCAGTTTTCGATAATTTCCATGCGCCGCGCATTCATCCGCAAAGGCTGATAATTGTCAGCTTCGAATTTCAATGGCGCGATCACTGTTGTCGTGCTTGCCCCACATGCGCTCAGAAAAATCAGCGTCACAAGGCTGAAAAGCAGGGACATTTTGTGCATCATCATCACTCCGGATATTAATAATGAAAAAGACTGCGCCAATTAAAGGTTAAGTTAAAGACTAAACGTCACTTTATGACCAACCCGCACCCAGATTATACCCCGTATTAGCCCGCCAGCACATCGGTATCAAAACGGCGCTCGGTTTTGCAAAATTCACAGGTCACGAGGATTGTGCCATCATCATCAAGCAGGTCATCAGCGTCTTCGGGCTTGAGTTGTTTTAAAATAGCCTCAACCTTTTCCATATTACATCGGCACTCATCCATCACTGGCCGGGCGGGGGCAACATGTGGCGATAATGTATTAAACAGACGAAACACAAGCTGATCTGGCGTGATTTCCGGACTCAGCAATTCAGTCTGCTTGACTGATGCCATTAATGTTTTTGCTGTATGCCAAACATCGTCATGCATCTCTATATCAGCTTTGTTTGGATTTTTACCGCCTTCCGTGGCGATACGTTGAAGCATCATAGCTGTCGCTTGCCAGCCATCATCGCCCAGCCCAGACGCTGATGTCACTGTCGTTTCTAACTGTTCGGAATTGGCAAACCATGCCATTGCCGCATCGCGTAATTCAGGACCATCTAGCTCGACAATACCCTGATAGCGGCCACCGGTGGCACCTTCATCGACGGTAAATGCCATATAGCCTGTACCCATAATCTGCGGCAAATTTGAGACACCATAAACTGAAACAACTGCTGCCGTATCTTCGGCAAAAGCTGTATAGCCGCGCATGGCACCTGTTTCAGTAATATCGGCAAATAGGGTGCGCGCACGACCATCCCCTTTGGCCTGCAAGGTAAAAATGCCGTCAAATTTCAGCGTGCTTGACAAGCAAGCGGTCATCGCCAGCGCTTCGGCTTGAAGCAAAGCAACATCCTGAGGATAGTTATGGCGCGCCAGAATTGTGTCAGCGACATGACCTACCGACGCGATGCGTCCACGCACAAGAGGTGTTCCGGTATGTTCATCTGCAAGATAGAAAGGCAAAATCTGGGCATCTGGCCGAAGATTATCATTTATAACAATATCCATTAATCTGTCTCTTCCGGCTATAAATTCAGGTAGCTGAACATTCGGGCGCTTAAAAATTAATTACCACCTACGCACCAAGCCAATATCGCCTTTTGCGCATGCAAACGATTTTCGGCTTCGTCAAACACAACTGACTGCGGCCCGTCAATGACATCAGCTGTCACTTCCATACCGCGGATAGCTGGCAAACAATGCATGAAAATCGCATCTCCCGCGGCCACCGCCATAATGTCGGTATTGACCTGATATGGCGCAAAATCTTCGGCACGGGTACCTTCGTCATCACCCATTGAAATCCAGACATCGGTGACAACAGTTTGTACATCTCTGGCTGCGTCCATCGCATCATCGGTCAGCGTGATATCGGCACCCTGTGCACGTGCCCATGCCAGCAACTCGCTTGACGGCGCATAACCATCGGGGCAGGCAATGTTCAATTTAAAACCAAAAACAGCCGCCGCCTCGATCCAGCTTGTGGCAACATTATTACCATCACCAAGCCATGCCACACTTTGTCCAGCTAGCGGTCCGTGACGTTCGATCATCGTTTGCAAATCAGCCATAATCTGGCATGGATGCGACCATTCAGTCAGCGCATTGATAACCGGTACAGTTGCATATTCAGCCAAAGTCAGCAGCATATCATGCTTGAAACAGCGGATCATGATCGCATCAACATAACGAGATAATACTTTGGCTGTGTCCGAAACACTTTCACCGCGACCTACCTGCAAATCATTTGCCGATAGAATCAATGGTGTTCCCCCCAGTTCGGTAATGCCAACTTCAAAAGACACACGTGTACGTGTTGACGGCTTTTCAAAAATCATCGCTACCGATTTACCCGCAAGCGGCTTGGCAACAGCTGAACCAGCTTTACGATCCGCCTTCAGGCTTGCCGCCTGGTCAAGAATGACCGATAGCGTATCAGCATTAAAATCACGTATATCCAGAAAATGTCGCATCACGTAAATCCTGTTCAACCAGCCGCCCTAATGCCGCTAGCTAGTCTGCCCTTTGGCATCAACTGTCTTATTTGTTTCAAAAACATGCGCAAGCGCGCCTAGCACAATATCGATCTCATCTTCGCTGATAATCAGCGGCGGCAAAAGCCGCAAGGTGTTTTCCGCCGCTGGCACCGCCAGAACATGCTGTGCACGCAAACCCGCCATAATTGTCGCCACATTACAATCGTCAGCGCATTTTATGCCCCGCAGAAACCCACGCCCGCGCAATTCCTCAATCATCTGCGGATAGGCATTCTGCAATTCACGCAACCCTTTATCAAGTAATGCCGCCCGCCGTTGGACATCAGCCAGAAAACCAGGCTTTGACAGTTCGTCCAACACCACGTCTGCCGCCGCCATCGCCAGCGGATTACCGCCAAAGGTCGATCCATGCGTTCCCGGTGTCATGGCATTACCCACTTTTTCGCTGGCGATCACCGCACCAACCGGAAAGCCACCGGCAAGCCCTTTGGCAAGCGCGATAATATCTGGCTTGATACCTGATTCCTGAAACGAAAACATATGGCCTGTCCGGCCAATACCCGCCTGCACTTCATCGGCAATAATCAGCGCACCAAATTCATTGGCCGCCGCCCGGGCTTCGGCCATATAGTCGCTAGGTACTTGCTTGGCACCACCTTCGCCTTGCACAGCCTCGATCATGATTGCCGCCACATGTGGCCCCATCGCCGCGCGCAGGCTGTTCATATTACCAAAGCTGACATGTTCAAATCCGGCTGGCATCGGCCCAAAGCCAGTTCTAAAAGCAGGCCGGTCAGTTGCTGCCAGCATGCCCAATGTCCGGCCATGAAACGCACCTGATGCACATAGAATGGTCATCCGTTCAGGCATGCCCGCTTCATGCGCGGCGCGGCGGGCGATCTTCACCGATGCTTCGGTCGCCTCGGCACCCGAATTACAAAAGAACACCTGATCCAGCCCTGATAGCGATGCAAGCTTTTTCGCCACACGTTCCTGACCTGGAATCCGGTACAGATTCGATGTATGCCATAATGTGGCTGCTTGCGCCTGCAAGGCCGCCACCAGCCCGGGATGCGCATGGCCAAGCGTATTGACCGCGATACCACTAGCACAATCGAGATAGCGGATTCCGTCATCGCTTTCCAGCCAGCAGCCATCACCGCGCACAAACGCAATTTCGGTGCGTCCATAGGTTTTCATAACGGCACTATTATCGGCGTAATTTGTCATCGTTCGTTCATCATATTCGTCAAAAATTATCTATCCAGAATGCGCTTTCGACCATCTTTGGCAGGCGCGCCATAAAGGCTTGGAAACATACCCCAAAAAGCAAACCACCCTCGAAACACTATCGAAGGTGGATAAACAAACATTCCTGTGGCGGCCAGCACCCTAAATCATGCAATCAATCTGGATTTTTTGCCTCGCAATGTCAAGAAACTAAGCGTTTGTATCCACCCTCAGTCCTGGATGAAATGTTTTGCTAGGCGCAAACCCTGTGATTGATAGTTTGATCCACTGCCACCACTGCCATAAAGCGTTTCCGGAATTGCGCTCATTGGTTCATAGACAAGGCGGCAGACAGTCTGTCCTTCTTCGATCAGAAACGGCACATCATGCGAACGCACTTCCAGAACGGCCCGCGTTGGCGTTGCACCAATTTCGGCCACCCCAAAGCCCGGATCAAAAAAACCAGCATAATGTGCGCGAAATTCCCCTACACGCGTATCATAAGCGCGCATTTCGGCAGCATGGTCTTTGGGCACTGTTACAAATTCACGGCTTGCCAGAATATAGAATTCATCCGGATTCAGCACCAACCCGCCAGCTGTAAGATCCGCTGGTGTTAATTGTTCCCAGAATTCGTTAACCGTAACGCTGGCTGGGGCATCAATATCGATCAGACCTGCATGTTTACGCGCGCGCCAGCCAATCATGCCGCTGTGAATATCTGGTGCCAGATTGACTGATAAAGCAATGCCGTCACGAATATCTGGCGCATTGGTGCCATGTACAAGCCCGACCTTGCTTTGCAAATCCTGCATCATATCATCTGATATATGCGGCTGGCCGCGTCGCAGACGTAATTGCGAAAGCCGCGATCCGGCTCGTACCAGAACCGAAAAAGTCCGTGGCGAAATTTCGGCATAAAGTGGACCATGATAGCCTGCTTTTACCGCTTCGAATTCCAGCGCATTATCTGTAATCAGGCGGGTAAATATATCCAGACGTCCTGTCGAGCTTTTTGGATTCGCCATCGCCGATAGATCATCTCGCAACGCCAATGATTCCTGTAATTTGACAATATAGACACACCCACGTTCCAGCACCGCCCCCGCACTCAGGTCAATCTTGTGCATGGCAAATTTTTCTAGTTTTTGCGCGACTGTGCTTTCGGCACCTGGCAGAAAAGACGCTTGGACACGCCAGGCCTCGCCGCCAAGACGCAGATCAAGGCTGGCAGGTTGTAGCTGGCCATCAGAAAAATCATTGTCACCGGGCAAAATAACGCCTGCATCCGCCGCCGCGCGAAGCGCCTGTACAGGCAGAATGCCGTCATTCTGATGTCTTGTTTCGGCCATGTGATCTTTATCCTTATCTGGTTCGGCGTTTGGGCTGGGTATCCATCGGTGCCTTTATAGCATTATCAGTACTATGTGCGACTAGCTTTTCAAACGATAGCCTGATTTCAACGCGCGATAACATATGATACCAAGCACTAGATTAAGGCTAACAAGACATAAAACACCTGTGATAAGTGGTCGGTCAGCCACCCCAATCATACCAAAGCGAAACCCGTCAATCGCATAAAATACCGGATTCAGCGCCGCGATTGTATCAAAGGGGGCTGGCAAACGGTTGATCGAATAAAATGTGCCTGACAGAAAGGCCAGCGGCTGAATAACAAAATTGGTGATCGCCGCCATTTCATCAAACTTATTGGCCCAAATCCCTGCCAATATGCCAGCAAAGGCCATCACCAAAGCCCCCAGAAACATAAATAATAACGCTGTGAAAGGCGCGTTTGGCAGGCTGCCACCTCCCAATATAAGCAAAGCGACCGCCGTGACCACGCCCACCATCATACCGCGTGTAACCCCTGCCAATGCCATTGCCGCCAGCACTTCACCAGCCCCAAGCGGCGGCATCAGCACGTCAACAATCGTGCCTTGTACCTTACCAACAACAAGTGATGATGATGTGTTTGCAAAAGCATTCTGCAACAGATTCATCATCACCAGACCTGGCGTTAGAAAGGTCACAAAATCAACCCCATCAGCCAGATTTACACGGTCACCTACCGCCACCACAAACACCATCAGAAACAAAACCGACGTCATCACTGGCGCAATCAGCGTTTGCATCAAAATCTTAATAAAGCGGCGAACTTCACGCATATATAAGGTGTACAAACCGATGGTGTTGAGCTTGCCGATTTTTACCGGCCGCATGATATAGCTATCTGCCATCTTGTCCGATACCTTGAATGTGTCCGATGATGTGGGGGCCGTATGATCTGGCTTATGCTTGTTTTTGGCTGTTTGGTTCATGGCGTCAAAATAAGCCCCGCGGTACAAAAGCGCAATGGCTAGAAAGCGAGGTATGCCACTTCATATCCGATTTGGCATCGAAATGCGTTTCGGCATAGGCTAATATCGATTTTTAATAACAACCAGCAGATAGCGATATAACCAGCATGGATCAAAGCAGGATTAAAAAACGGCTTATGAATAAAGCTGTGCATTATCTTGGCCGCTATGCAACATCGCAACACCGGCTTGGTCAGGTGCTGGCACGTTTCGCAACGCGTAAACTTGCCGACGCTGATGCGGCCGACGTGGAAGCCGCAATTGCAGAAACCATCATCCAATGTGCCGAATTTGGTTATGTGCAGGATGATGTTTATGCCCGTACCCAAGCACGAAGCCAGCGTAATCAGGGACGTTCAGCGCGCGTCATCCGGCAACGTTTACGCCAGCATGCAATCGATAATGACGACATAAGCGCCGCCATTGATGAAGCTGATGAACATGTCGAAGATGGTGAATTGCTGGCGGCTTTCCGCTTTGCGCGGCGACGGCGACTGGGGGTTTTTGCAACAGCATCCTCTTCAACCGACCCACAGGTTTTACGCAACCGACATCTTGGATCGCTGGCACGCGCAGGCTTTGCAATGGCCATTTGCCAAAAGGTTCTGGCTGTAGCGAATCGCGAGGATGCTGAAATACTGATTGATGCACTGACCAGCGGTGAACCGCATCCTGGTCTATAAGCTCATAGAATTGGCACAAATCTATGCATCACAGTCTTGCCATTGCGCCTTTCAGTAAATAGGCTGAAAAAAACAGGCAGTAGCCGACAATGGAGAGTTTAATGGAAGCAGATTCAGTTTTCGCACCAAGTCAGGAATTAGCGGCACAGGCACATGCAAACGACGCACAGTATAAAGCACTTTATGACGCCTCGATTGCCGATCCAGATGCGTTCTGGGATGCACATGGTAAACGCATCGACTGGATGAAGCCCTATAGCCAGGTCAGCGATGTATCCTATGATGCCAATGATCTGCACATAAACTGGTATGCTGATGGCACGCTGAACGCCTCGGTCAACTGCCTTGATCGGCATCTACATAGCCGCGGCGATCAAACCGCAATTATATGGGAAGGTGACGACCCGAATGACCATAAACATATCTCTTATCGCGAACTGCATGAAGAGGTATGTAAATTTGCCAATGTGCTCAAAGCCAATGGTGCAAAGAAAGGTGATCGCATAACCATCTATATGCCGATGATTCCCGAAGCCACCGTTGCGATGCTGGCTTGTGTGCGCATTGGTGCGGTGCATTCGGTTGTGTTTGGCGGGTTTTCACCTGACGCGCTGGCTGGCCGTATTCAAGATTGCGATTCAAATATGGTTATCACTGCCGATGAAGGTGTTCGTGGTGGCAAACCTATCCCGCTAAAAGGCAATACTGATGCGGCTCTGACAAAATGTCCCGACTGCACCACCTGTATTGTGGTCAAACGAACTGGCGGTGCCATCGACTGGGTTGAAGGCCGTGATGTCTGGTATCACGAAGCAATGCAAGTAGCAGATGCTGATTGCCCGCCCGAAGAAATGAATGCCGAAGATCCGATGTTTATTCTCTATACCTCAGGTTCAACAGGCAAACCCAAGGGGGTCTTGCATACCACTGGCGGTTATATGGTTTATGCCTCTATGACACATCATTATGTATTCGATTATCATGATGATGAAATCTATTGGTGTACTGCCGATGTTGGCTGGGTTACCGGACATAGCTATATCGTGTATGGGCCGCTGGCAAATGGTGCCATATCACTGATGTTTGAGGGCATTCCTACCTATCCTGACAGTTCGCGCTTCTGGCAGGTCGTCGAAAAGCACAAGGTCAATATTTTCTATACCGCGCCAACGGCTATCCGCGCCTTGATGCGTGATGGGGATGCACCCGTTAAAAAATGTGATCGCTCGTCTTTGCGGCTACTAGGTACTGTGGGTGAGCCAATCAATCCCGAAGCATGGCTATGGTATCATGAAGTGGTTGGTGATAAACGATGCCCGATTGTCGATACATGGTGGCAGACAGAAACTGGCGGCATCATGATTACCCCTCTGCCAGGTGCCACAGCAACCAAACCGGGGTCGGCAACACGGCCTTTCTTTGGCGTCAAACCGGTGCTGGTTGATGGTGAAAACAACCCGCTAGACGGTGCTATCGAAGGCAATTTATGTATCGATCATTCATGGCCTGGCCAGATGCGGACAGTTTATGGGGATCATCAGCGTTTCATTGAGACCTATTTCACCACTTTCCCTGGTCGCTATTTTACAGGTGATGGCGCCCGCCGCGACGAAGATGGCTATTACTGGATCACCGGACGCGTTGATGATGTTCTGAACGTATCGGGGCATCGCATGGGCACCGCTGAGATCGAGTCGGCATTGGTTGCACACCCACATGTCGCCGAAGCCGCCGTTGTTGGCTATCCGCACGATATTAAAGGACAGGGTATCTATGCCTATGTCACTTTGGTTGCCGGCGTTGACGCCAACGACGCACTTCTTGCCGAATTACGCCAATGGACACGCAAGGAAATTGGGCCGATCGCAACGCCTGATCTTTTGCAATGGGCACCGCAATTACCCAAAACGCGCTCAGGCAAGATTATGCGGCGGATTTTGCGGAAAATTGCGGCGAATGAATTTGATCAGCTTGGTGATACATCAACACTGACCGATCCGGCTGTTGTTGATGATCTGATCGAAAACCGCCAGAACCGCTAAAGCATCATCCACCACGCCGAGCGATGGTGATAGATGATCGCGGATTATATAGGCATCATCCACCACGCCGAGCGATGGTGATAGCTAATTAATCCCAAGCTCGATGGCGCGTAAAGCCGCATGGGTGCGGTTACGCGCGCCAAGCTTTGATCGCAAACTTTTAAGATGGTATTTGATCGTCACCTCACTTAGCCCAATCCGATCAGCTATTTGCCTATTTGACTGCCCAGACAACAAGCCATCAAGAACTTCCCGTTCACGGCTGCTCAAAAATTCGTCTTTTGCGTCTGGTTTGGCAAGCTGAGCATTGTCAGCGCTTGTCACCGGAATATAAATCTCGCCACTTGCCATCAGGCGCAAGGCGCTAAGCAAGGCATCCGATGACATCGAATAGGGCAGAAATCCGGCAGCCCCAACACGCAAGGCATCGCGCATCTGTTTTGGATTCAGCGTATGATCCATAAGCGCGACGGGCACATCTGGCTTCACCGCTTTGCGCATCTGTGAAAGACCCTGTACGCCATTCATATCTGGCATATTAAGATCAAGCGCCACCACATCTATATCTTTAGCATCGCCAGCCAACTCAATAGATTGCGCAAGTGTACTGGCTGTCATAACCTGAATTTTTGAAAGATCGTCAAGCAGGTGATTCTGAACAAAGTCACGACAAACACCGTTCGCATAGCCAAACAGAATTCTCAAGGTGCATCTCCCTCCGTTAAAACATCCCCAAGCATCAATTTTGACCTTGGCGCACATCACAATTTTTAAGCTAAATAATACTCTGGATAGAAGTACATGATACTCAGATGTTATCTTGTTAGAAGCGATCTACACATTATTTTGTCATGTAATTTTCAACCATGAAATAAATATAAATTTACTTATATAGCAAACTAAGCTTCAGAAAACATGGCGAAAATAGATAATTACCGCATCGTCTGTAAAATTATCCGGACTGTAATGTGACACTGACGATGTACGGATAAAATGCAGATCGACTAATGATGTTTTATCCTTTGAAAGATGCAGGCCAATATTTGCCGACAGCTCGCGGCGGCTGATCTGATGCGGTAAACGTAAATAGACCAGCGGCTCGGTGAAAACTCTTTTTGTTTGACGCAGGCTTGCGCCGGCAAACGCCCATGCTGACAGATCCGCCGAAATGCCAAATTTCAAATCCCGGCCTAACGATGACAGTGCACCGCCTGTTCTGGGTGTTCTAGCCCATGTTGCGCTTGCTTCGGCTTTCAGATCCTTCGTAATTTTGGTGATAAACGCCATACCAGTCTCAAATCGTTTACTATGGCGCATATTTTGAAGGATGCGCGTTTGCGATATCCCGGCCTTTATACTTGTCTTCTCGCTGATAAAGTGACGCAAGGTCACGCCCGCACGCAAGGCTTCATGAGCCAGCGTTGCTGAATCGGGACCTTGCTGGGCTGATATTGATTGGGCTGAAAAATGGGCTTCAAATTGTCTTTTGTCACCAACAGAACGCTCCATATCCAGCTGAATTTGCGCGCCCTGTAATCCGAAATATGGTTTGCTATTCAGCTTGCGAAAAATATTCGTCCGTATCGAGGGCGTCCACATACCATGGGTGCGAATTTTGCTTATTGTTCCCACATGAAGCCAGATTGACGTGCCGCCACGGTCAGTTTGCTTCAGTGCGACCTTGCCATCATGTGCACATAAAGACCCAAGCGCATGACAATAGCGATCAAGTAATGATCCTTTGTCGATCGCTACGATATCATCGCCCGGGCGATCAAGCAAAGACGCCGAACGTTGCCCTTTCGTTGATATGAAGGCAGCATTTTCAACAAATGGCGCACAAACCTTGCGCATACGGCCGATGATGAAACGCTGGCGTCTAGTGATCGAATCCTGTGCCTGTGGATCTGTCAAATCATGCGCATGTTTCAAATGCGGAATGGCGCGCGCGCATTGTTTGGCATTGATATAAAGTTTGGCCAGAATAATCCGCAATAAAACTGCATCAGGCACCAGTTCTGTACTTTGCCTTGCCAAAGACAGAGCTAATTCATCCGCGCCTTGATCAGATGCCCGCCTAATCATCGTGGCGTATAGGTCTAGAAGATTTATCGTATCTGACGTCATAGGATGCGCTTTAGCAACCTTATGACGTGGCGCGATCTTATCTTTCAACAATGGCTGGGAATCGGTAATCGCATAGGCGGCGCATGGTATTAAGGTCATTATGCCAAGAGCATAGCTAGTAAAAATAAAATTGCGTGCCCATGAAACGAATCCATAAGTGCATATATTTGCGCGAATAGAGGTCATCATTTTTAGATCTATCTTCAATCAGGAAGATAGAACAGAATGGCGTAAAATTAGTCAACTATTTAATTTTATTACATTTTTTGAGTGTTGGATCACTCTAAAATCGACTTCATTTTCTCGACAACAAAACGATGTGGCTCATTATAAACAATCGTACCTTTGAATTCTCCATTCGCACGGTACAGGTAAACCGCCGAGCTATGGTCATAGAGAATATCACCCGCACTGGTCTCAACCCGCTGCGCATAGGCACCAAAATTGCCAAGGGCATCGGTTACAGCCGCTTTATTTCCTGTCAGGCCCGTCACCGTCATATCAAACAGGCTGAGATAGGCTTCTAATTGGGCAGGCGTATCGCGCTCCGGATCAACCGTCATGAACAGAATCTGCAAATCATCAACAGCAAAACCAGCCTCTTTCACCTCGTCAAGCGCGCTCCCAAGTACGGTTAACGTCATGGGACAGACATCTGGACAATAGCTATAGCCAAAGAACAGAGCTATCGGCCGTCCTTTGAAATCAGCGTTGGTAACAATGCGTGCGTTCTGGTCACGTAGTGTAAAAGATGATTCTTCAAAGGCCGGAAATCCAAGCCCGCTCATTTCTGCCTGTCGGTTGGCAAGCATGAAAATACCGCCAGCAAGTCCAGCAAACAGTAATATACCAACAATATAAAGAAATGACCTTTTGCTATTCATGCGGCCATTGTCATCATTGCGTTGGGTTTCGTTCGGGTTATTTTCGTGCTTGTCTGGCAATTGCAAATCCTTACGATCTTTCCTATCTGTCATATAGACAACCAATCAACTTTGTATCTATGGGTGCGCTGCGATTATTCAACCCTTGGCTTGCCATTATTAAACAAGCGAACAATAACCTGACGGGACATATTTATAGCGTGATTATTGATATCACGTCGGGATTGAAATCCTCTGCCGCTTGGGTTTACAGTGCGGACATTAACGAATAAAGCGAGATATCAGCAT
>JABJBD010000063.1 GCA_018668795.1 Candidatus Puniceispirillum sp.
CCTGTTGAGAAGTCAGTCCAGTTCACATCAACACCCATCGCCTCGTCATAGGCTTTGTCAACTTTTGCAATCTGGTTTGGGGTGGCCCACTCCAAGAAGAAAGCAACATTAACGCTATCAGCGGCGTGCGACACGGTGGCTGTTGTAAGCGCCATAGCGCCAACAGTCATTGCCATTGCAGTTCCTAAAATTTTCTTCATTATTCAAGTCTCCCTTTACATATGCATTCATATCCAATTGTTTGGGTATGCCACATCAATTAATATTTCAGGTCTATAATCTGATAGCCTATTCTGGATTGGTGAAGTTTACAAGCCAACAATATCAACATTCTTTAAGGTAGCTTATTGTTACAATTAGATTTTATACTATTCTTAATACGGCTGAACATGACGCATGTGAAACGAAATATGCTCACAATTACGTGATTGTTAGGTGCGGAATTATGAAGGCACGTGTTCATGATGGCATGTGATACGCGAATGCGGGGCTTTAACCAATATGCTACGCTGCCTAGCCTTTGGCCAAAGCACTGCTCAATTCTTTGTCAGAGATATAGCCCTTCACATTACCTTTATCATCGACAACCGAAATCACATGACGTTTTTCCAGTACGCTTGGGATGAAATCTTCCAGAAATGTCTCAAGATGCACGGGTTCGGTCTTGCGCTTGCCAAGCGTGAAGCCTGCCAAGCTGGTCATGATTGTTTTGGCGCGAAGCACGCGTGATTTATTCACATCAGCCACAAAGGCGGCAACATAATCATCAGCCGGTTTGAGAACAATATCTTCTGGTTTGCCGACCTGTACTAGGCGGCCACCATTCAGAATGGCAATTTCGTCACCAAGCCTCAGAGCTTCGTCAAGGTCATGTGTTATGAAGACAATGGTCTTGCGCATTTGTTTTTGTAATTCGATCAACTGACGTTGCATTTCTGAGCGGATCAAAGGATCAAGCGCGCTAAAGGCTTCGTCCATAAGCAGAATATCAGGGTCAGTTGTCAAGGCACGGGCAAGACCGACACGCTGTTGCATACCACCTGATAGCTGTTCGGGATACTGATGCTCGAAACCCTGCAAGCCGACCAATTCAATTCGTTTCATTGAGGATTCATGCCGAGCATCTTCTTCAATGCCCTGTGCCAATAGACCAAACCCGACATTATCAAGCACCGTCTTATGTGGCATCAGACCAAAGCGTTGGAACACCATGCTCATTTTTTTGCGCCGGAATTCCTGAAGCTGAATTTTGTCCAGCGTCATGATGTCCTTACCATCCACGATGATTTGACCTGCGGTTGGATCAATCAGCCGGTTTATATGACGGATCAGGGTTGATTTGCCGGAACCTGACAGTCCCATGACGACAAAGGTTTTGCCAGCCTTAATTGACAGCGATACATTATCCAGCCCCACAGTATGTCCAGTCTGCTCAAGCACGTCTTCCTTTGTGGCTCCACTTTCAACAAGTGGCATGACTGACTCTGGTTTGGTGCCAAAAATTTTATAAACATTCTTGATTTCAATGTTGCTGCTCATGTCCTAGACCTCACCTTTTTTCTTACCTTGCTGAATCCGGTCACCATAGGCTTGCGTGATGCGATCCATGACAATGGCCAGCAACACAATGGCAATACCAGCTTCAACGGCGCGGCCAACATTAAGTTGTTGCAGGCCTAGCAGAACTTCGTCACCAAGACCTCTTGTGCCGATCATTGAAGCGATGACAACCATAGCTAGCGCCATCAGGGTAGTCTGATTAATGCCTTGCGTGATATTTGGCAAAGCTAGAGGAATTTGCACCTGAAATAATTTCAGGCGAGGTGAAGCACCAAAACTTTCGGCCGCTTCGATCACTTCACGATCAACAAGACGGATGCCAAGATCAGTCAATCGGATTAATGGAGGTGCTGCGTAAATCACGGTTGCAATAATCGCTGGTACCGCCCCAAGTCCAAACAGCATGATGCCTGGAATCAAATAGCAGAAGCTGGGGATCGTCTGCATCAGATCAAGGATTGGTAAAACGGCGTTCCGGAAACGGGGGTTACGCGACATGGCAATCGCAACTGGGATGCCAATGACAACACAAATCACAATTGAGATCACCATGACACCCAGCGTCTGCATTGATTTGTCCCAGAATTTTGGGCTGAGAAATCCAATAAAAAACATGCAGACGGTTACAAGCACGGTTGTGCCGATCTTGCGGCCGCTGAGGAAATAGGCAAGCGCCATAGTGAAAATAACAACAAGCGGCCATGGCACGGTGGTCAGGAAGTTGGTTAATCCGACGACAATGCCCAACAATCCTTCATTAATGGCATCAAACACCCAGCCATAGGATCGAACCAATGCACGGACGCTATCATTCGTCCAGTTCTGTAAAGGCATATCCATCCAGCGTGGCCAGTCATCAAGCCATTTTAGATCAGAGAATAATTCAGTCAGGCTTTCAGGCTTATTTTTCTTAGAAATTGAAAAACTATGGGCAATCAGAA
>JABJBD010000033.1 GCA_018668795.1 Candidatus Puniceispirillum sp.
ATCACGAGATGGTTGAATCAGGTGTTATCGTGCCAGATGGCGAAGGCTCAAAAGCCGCGCTTGTCTATGGCCAGATGAATGAGCCTCCAGGTGCGCGTTCGCGCGTGGCGTTGACTGGCCTGACATTGGCTGAATATTTCCGCGATGAAGAAGGCCAGGATGTGTTGTTCTTTGTTGATAACATTTTCCGCTTTACGCAAGCTGGTTCAGAAGTGTCAGCTTTGCTTGGCCGTATCCCGTCTGCGGTGGGTTATCAGCCAACTTTGGCAACTGATATGGGTGCCTTGCAAGAGCGTATTACAACAACGAACAAAGGGTCGATCACCTCGGTTCAGGCTATTTATGTACCTGCCGATGATTTGACAGACCCGGCACCTGCGGCGTCATTCGCGCACCTTGATGCGACAACTGTTTTGTCTCGTCAGATTGCCGAGCTTGGCATTTACCCTGCGGTTGATCCGCTTGATTCATCATCACGTATGCTGGATCCACGTATTGTTGGCGATCATCACTATAGCATTGCCCGTCAGGTGCAAGAGGTGCTTCAGCAGTATAAGTCATTGCAGGACATTATCGCCATTCTGGGCATGGATGAATTGTCGGAAGAAGATAAGCTGACAGTTTATCGTGCGCGTAAAATCCAGCGTTTTCTGTCTCAGCCGTTCCACGTTGCCGAAGTCTTTACCGGCGCGCCTGGCAAGCTGGTTAGTCTGGAAGACACGATCAGTGGTTTTGAAGGCATTATCAACGGTGATTACGATCATCTTCCAGAAGCTGCTTTCTATCTGGTTGGCACCATTGAAGAAGCGGTCGAAAAAGGCAAGAAGCTGACTCAGGAAGCTGCCTAAACAAGGCATCTTTTTGACCTCGTCGCAAAGGAAACAGCGTTATGGCTGAAACAACACAGTTAGAGCTGGTCACACCAGCCAAAATCATGGTTCAGATGGCCGCTGAAATGGTTGTTGCACCTGGATCAGAAGGCCTGTTTGGTGCGATGCCACGGCATGCGCCGATGCTGGCGAACCTAGATCGCGGTGTTGTTGAAGTGCATGAAGGCGGCAAAGTCGTCAATCGTTATATGATTGACGGTGGCCTTGCTGATGTGTCGGGCGAAAGCGTGACCATTCTGGCCGAACGCGCCGAGGATCTTGATACTGCTGATGCGGCAAGCCTGAAGGATCGTGTCGCAAGCGCATCTGAAGCCGAGACCGATTTTCTGAATGCTGTGATAGCGGCCCTGTAAAAGTTGTGTAGCAAGCTGTTATGCAAACGCATATAAGGGCGCTTTTAAGCGCCCTTTTTTTTACCGAAACATAAAACCCCTATATATATTAGGTGAGATCGCCAAATTCGATAAGTATCTGTTCATAGACGCTACGCTTGAACGGTACGGCAAGATTGATCAGATCAGCCGCAGGTAGCCACCGCCATTCACAAAATTCAGGCTCAGCCGTGGCAATATTTATATCGGCATCAGTGCCGGTAAAGCGTAAAGCCATCCATTTCTGTTTTTGGCCTTTATATTTGCCATGCCATAGCCGATTTGCCAAAGGCAATGGAATATCATAATTCAGCCATTCGCTATGTTCTTTGATAAGCTCGGCACTGTTGGTGCCAATCTCTTCGTGCATTTCACGCATACAGGCAACGATGGGCGTTTCACCCGGATCAATACCGCCTTGTGGCATTTGCCACGCTTCGGCGCGGCTGTCGATACGGCGTCCGGCAAAGACCTGACCGTGCTGATTGAGCAGGAAAATACCAACGCAAGGTCGGTAAGGACGATCATCATAAGCGATTTTAGGCTGGTTCATGAATTGGGCCTTAAAACCGAGAATACAGAAACGCCGCGTATCAGATCAAGAGCACGGGCAAGCTGGTAATCGACCTCATCCTGTTTGAACTCTTGTGTAGGCTTGGTGTCAGAATCATCTTCATCGCTTTCAGATTTGCTGTCCAGCGCCCCTTTGAGGTTTTCCTCGCGCGTGATACCGCCTTCGAGTGTTTCAATTCGTGCCATTAAAACTTCGATATCGGGTTCGATGCCTTTGGCCTGAATCGATATGCCTGACGGCGTGTAATAGCGTGCCGTGGTCAGGCGCATAGCTGCCGTATTCGACACTGGAATAACCGATTGAACCGAGCCTTTGCCAAATGAACGCGTGCCCAGAAGCAAGGCGCGTTTGTGATCTTTCAGCGCACCTGCCACAATTTCGGACGCCGACGCTGAGCCAGAATTGATCAACACGACCATCGGCAGACCACGGGCGATATCACCCGCCGTGGCATATACGCGGTTGCCTTTATCGGGATTACGGCCCCGTGTTGAAACGATTTCGCCCTTTTCCAGAAACGCGTCACTGACCGAAATTGCCTGATCTAGCAAACCACCAGGGTTGTTGCGAAGATCAAGGATCACGCCTTTGAGCGCGCCATCTTCCTGTTTGAACATATCATCAATGGCATCAATCAGGCCGGGCGTTGTTTGTTCGGAAAATGTTGTCAGGCGCACATAGCCGATGCCGTCAAAGACTTCGTAACGTACCGATTTGATTTTGATCGCGTCGCGGATCAACGATACATCAAAAGGTTCATCCTGTGCGCGCTGAACTTTGACAGTGACCTTTGATCCGATTTTACCGCGTAGGCGATCAACGGCATCCGAAAGTGACATGCCAATGATCGATTCATCATCAACCGCGATGATATAGTCTTCGGGCTGGATGCCCGCTTTGGCGGCGGGCGTATCATCGATTGGTGACACAACTTTGACCATGCCGTTTTCCATGGTGATTTCGATACCAAGGCCACCAAACCGACCTTGTGTCTGAACTTTCATGGCGTTGAAATTATCGGTATTAAGATAGGAAGAATGCGGATCCAATGAGGTTAACATGCCTTTGATAGCCGCTTCTATCAGATCGGTATCATCGACTTCATCAACATAGCTTTCGCGCACCCGTTGAAAGATGTCACCAAACAGACCAAGTTGCTGATAGACAGAGTCATTTTTATCGGCACGTGCCGAGGTTAGCAATGAGATACCGATACCACCTGCGGCAATGAAGCTGCAGATAAGCAGAATGTGCAGAAAACGGTGTTTTTTCCGTCCGCCTAAATTAGCGCGGCCGAAACTTGATCGTCCAGATCCTGCGGAATCAGAAAATAAAGGTCTTTGCATTTTGCAAGCACTCCTAACCTATCGGTAAACAGCTCATTGGCCTTAATAGCTGTACTTTGTTTATGCGTATATCGTGCCAGTCTGTCTCGGGCTATGCAAGCACAGCCCCTTTTACCCCATGCAATTATTTAGCAATAGAACAATGTTAAAAGCGTAGTAAGGAATTACCCGTCATTGCTGATGGCTGTTTGATACCAAGCATGGCAAGTAGGCTAGGGGCTAGGTCTGCCAAGCGACCATCTGCCAGCGTTGTCCCATCGGGGCCATTAACAAGAATCAGCGGCACAAGGCTGGTTGTGTGCGCTGTATGCGGTGAATTGGCCGCAACATCCCACATGATTTCGCAATTTCCATGATCGGCAGTGACCAGCATCTGACCATTTTGTGCCCTGACCTCGGTGGCAAGACTGCCAACGCAAAAATCGACTGTTTCAACCGCATGAATGGCGGCCGCAAGATCGCCCGTATGGCCAACCATATCTGGGTTGGCAAAATTGATAATCAGCAGGTCATGTGCTTGTGTTCTGAGGCTGTTCAAAGCTGTGTCCAGAACACCCTCAGCACTCATTTCAGGTTGCATGTCATAGGTCGGTACGCTGGGTGATTGCACCATCTGGCGGTCTTCATGCGGTAGAATAGTTTCTTCACCACCATTGAAGAAAAACGTCACATGTGGATATTTTTCGGTTTCGGCAAGACGTAGCTGGCGCAATCCTGCCTTTGCGACAACGGTGCCAAGCGTGTCTTCGAGTTTGGCTGCCGGAAATAATGTTTCGACAAAGTCATCTAGCGGTTCGGAATAGGATGACATGCCAATCGCCGCCGCGATCACAGGCGGTTTGGCTGTAAAGTTCACAGCACCTTGTCTGAAAAAGGCATCAAGGATCTGCCGTGCCCGATCAGCGCGGAAATTCATCATGACAAGGCCATCACCATCATTCATGCCGGTATAGCCTTCGATGATTGTGGCCGCGATAAATTCGTCACTTTCGCCGTGGTCATAAGCCCTCTGAATGGCGTCCATAGCATGTCTGGCAGGGGCATCGACAGCTATGCCATGCGCAATAGCGTCAAAGGCGGCTTTGGTGCGTTCCCATCGATGATCACGATCCATGGCATAATATCGCCCAATCACCGTGGCCATGATGGCTGATTGGGGAAGCTGATCAAGAAAAGCAGGCATAGAATTAATGGCTGATTTTGGTAGCACGTCACGCCCATCGGTAAAAGCATGTACCGCCACCTTGACACCGTGTGCGGCAAGGGCATGAATGACGCAAAGTGTATGATCTTCATGCGCATGGACACCGCCATCTGAAAGCAGACCCATGACATGGGCTGTACCGCCAGTGCTGATCAGCTTGTCAGCAAGCGCCATAAGTTTGGGATGTGTGGCCAATGATCCATCGGCCATTGCGGCGCTGATGCGAGGTAATGTCTGCATGACAACACGGCCAGCACCAATATTCATATGTCCAACTTCCGAATTGCCGACCTGTCCGGCGGGCAAGCCAACATCCATACCCGATGCGGCGACAAAGCTATGTGGGGATTCGGACATCAGCTTGTCAAAGACAGGCGTTTCGGCAAGCGCGACAGCGTTATGCGCCGAATCAGGCCGATGCCCCCATCCATCCATGATGCATAGAACAACAGGGCTATTTTTATCGGTGTCTTTAATCATAGATTTTTATAATCCGCTGAGTGGATAAAGTATAGACAGAAGCCATCAAACCTTGGCGATCACATTAGCTTGGGCGATGATAAGGATGCCCGCTTAAAATGGCCGTGGCGCGATATAATTGTTCGGCGACCATCGCCCGGAACAGCATATGAGGCCAGATCGCCCGCCCAAAGGATAAGGTTCTGTCGGCGCGGGTCAGCACGCCCGCACCATGACCATCGGCGCCCCCAATGGCAAAACAAACACGAGCGCGGCCTTCATCCTGCCAAAGTGATAATAAGGTTGCCAGCTCTTCGGATGAGCAGTCACGCCCTTTTGGATCAAAGGCGACAAGCGCTGCATCTATGGGTACATGCTTTAGAATACGGACAGCTTCATCTTCACGCCGCGCCGCGCCAGCAGGTAATTTTGATTCTATTTCACTCAGCTCGCCGCCAGCCGGCAGACGTGACAACCATGCGGTGGTCAATGTGGCTTCGGATGAGGCGCGGCCTTTGCCAACAGCAATTATATGCAAACGCATGATATATCCTGATCCTGAACCGACAGGCCACGTCTAGGCGTCGGCAGATACCCGAACAACTTCTTCAACACCACCATCAGCCCACATACGTTCAATGCCATAAAATTCACGAACTTCGGGACGGAACAGATGCACAATGACATCATTGGCATCCAGTAAAACCCAGTCCGCCTGACGCATGCCTTCAATGCCGATGATATCGACATGGCTTTGTTTGAGCTTAAATTGCAGATGTTCAGCCATCGCCGCGACCTGACGTGATGATGATCCGCTCGCGACAACCATGAAATCCGCCATAGCTGATTTGCCAGCCAATGGAATGGCCTGAACATCTATAGCTTTGTCGTCGTTGAGGGAATTGGTAATGAGATTTAACACCTGATCGGCGTCTAATGAATGTTGCGCTTTAGAAATCGTATCTCTCCGTTTGAAGTGCAAATTGTATCATCTGGAATCCAAATATTCATTATTCTCAATTAACATTATACTACGTCGATGATATTTCTTCCAGTTTAATTAACGCATAGGCGATTGAAGGCTGGCACGTACGGCCGTAGCCGAGGCGTTGTGTCGTTTGCCTGCAATAAAACACCAACTGGCATCGGTAAGGGTGCGGTGCGCTAAAAGCCCAGCCATACGTGCAGGGTGAAGGCGCTGGGCAGATAGTTTTCCGCCAGCGCTGATCGCCTGATAGGAAAAGCCCGGACGATCAATGACCGCCATAGGCATCAGCGCGCTGATGTCACGATAGCGATGCCAGGCGCTGAATTGGACCATATTATCCGCCCCCATGAGCCATATGAATTGCGCGTGTGGACATGTTTTGTTCAACCATATCAATGTATTATATGTAAGCTGGTCTGGACGCTTTTCTTCCGGACTCAACACTTTGATCTGTGGGTGATGTTTGGTGATTTTACTGGCGGCATCACATCTGTCTGCCAATGTCATCATCATATGCTGGTCTTTGAGCGGGTTTTGCGGTGTTACCAGCCACCATATCTGGTCAAGGCCAAGGGCGCGCAAAGCTACCTGGCTCATATGCAGATGTCCGGCATGTGCCGGATTGAACGAGCCGCCTAGAAGCCCTATTTTCAGCCGTGTTCTGCTGTGAAACACCGTGGGCATGGTTGTTTTTGAAACTTCACGGACGTGTATTGCCATGACCTCGTACAACATATTTAAAGCTGGTGAGTTGCGCCGCACCGACAGGGCCGCGTGCATGCAAACGTCCAGTGGCAATCCCAATTTCAGCCCCCATGCCAAATTCACCGCCATCGGCAAATTGGGTTGAGGCATTGACCATTACAATCGCACTATCAATGCGGGCAAGAAAATGCTCGGCGGTGTCTGTATTTCCAGTAATGATACTTTCGGTATGACCAGATCCATATGTGCTGATATGCGCAATCGCGTCATCAACTGACGCAACAATTTTCACGGACAGGATGCTGTCCAGATATTCGGTGCGCCAGTCAGCTTCGATGGCAGGGGTCATGGTATCAACCAAAGCGCAAGCCGCCGCATCGCCGCGCAAGGCACATCCAGCTTGCGTCAGGGCGGTGGCTATGTCAGGCAACATGGTGCCAGCCACATCCCGGTGCACAAGCAAGGTTTCAGCCGCACCGCATATGCCTGTACGGCGCATTTTAGCATTTACGATGATTTGTCTGGCCATATCAAAATCAGCGTCAGAATCGATATAGACATGGCATATCCCCTCAAGATGGGCAAAGACAGGGACACGCGCTTCGGACTGAACACGTTCGACCAGCGACCGGCCGCCACGCGGAATAATCACATCAATTTCACCAGCGGCGGCAAGCATTGCACCCACAAGTGCGCGATCAGCCGAAGGCATCATCTGAACATTCGCGGCAGGCAGATTTGCGCTTTCCAGCCCCTCAACCATCAGCCTAGCCAGCATTCCCGAAGTGAAATAGCTATCCGAACCACCGCGTAAAATCGCGGCATTTCCAGAAATAAGACATAAAGCAGCCGCATCGACTGTTACATTAGGCCGCGATTCGTAGATGATGCCGATAATGCCAAGCGGTGTTGCGACGCGCGCAATATCAAGCCCGTTTGGCTGTTGCCAACGCGCCAGTTCACGCCCGATTGGATCATCAAGTGCAGCGATGGATTCGAGTCCGGCGGCCATTGATTCGACACGTTCGGCATTCAGCGTCAATCGGTCAATAAAGGCGGCACTGATCCCATTTTCTATGGCTTTCTGCACGTCTTTGCTGTTCGTTGCGATAATGGCGTCACTGTTTGAACGGATCAATGCGGCACTTTTCAACAAAGCTGACCGGCGCGCGTCATGCGGGCTTTGGCCAAGCGTTTTTTGGGCGTGCCGCGCCGCTGTTACCAAGTCAGAGACAAGGGCTTTCAGGCTATCAAAGTTGTGCGTCTGTTCAGTCATTATTGCCGCTCCTCGTCAGATGCAACGCCATTATCATTCATGACGATATTATCAGCATGAATGAGTTCATCGCGTCCACGATAGCCGAGAAGGGCTTCGATTTCACTGCTTTTATGCCCCTTGATACGGGCGGCATCCTTGGCCGAATAAGCCGAAAGCCCATGTCCGATGACAATACCGTCACGGCTTTCAACAGCGATCAGATCGCCGCGTTCAAAATTACCACCAATCGTGGTAACGCCAGCAGGCAACAGTGAACGCCCCTTGCGCAAGGCTGTTATCGCACCATTATCAATGACTAGCTTGCCTTTTGGTGACAAGGCACCAGCTATCCATTTTTTGCGTGCAGTTGGTGGTGACGCTTCGGCGGTAAAGATCGTATTGCGCGCGCCAGCGTCGATTGCGGTCAATGGATGTGGATCGCGGCCATTACAGATAATCATGCTGCATCCGGCGGATGTGGCAATGCGTGCCGCTTCAAGCTTTGTGACCATGCCGCCTGAAGCATAGCTGGCATTTGCCGTACCAGCCATGTTCATGATATCGGGCGTGATGCTAGTGACCGTGGCAATATGTTCTGCATTTTTGTCGTCATGTGGATTGACTGTATAAAGTCCATCAACATCGGACAGCAGAACCAGCATATCGGCACCAAGCATTGCCGCGACGCGTGCAGCCAGCCGATCATTATCGCCAAAGCGGATTTCGGCTGTGGCGACAGTATCATTTTCATTTACAACAGGTACCGCACCCAATGACAAAAGGGTGGTCATTGTTGCGCGGGCATTCAGATGCCGACGGCGTGTTTCGGTATCATCGGGGGACAGCAGAATCTGTGCTGTCTGGATATTATGGGTGGCAAGCGCCGTCATCCACGCATGTGCCAAGGTCACCTGACCGGCGGCGGCGGCGGCCTGTTTTTCCTCTAGCTGAAGCGTTTTCTGGTTCAGGCCCAGATTTAGGCTACCAAGCGCGATCGCACCACTTGATACGACGATAACCGAGGCGCCGGATGATTTTAGCGCAGCGATATCTTCGGAAATGCCTGTAAGCCATGCGTGATTGATTGCGTTATTCTGTTCATCGACAAGCAAAGCGGAACCAACCTTGATGACAACAGTTCGGGCCGCTTTTAGCGCGTCCTTTGCGGCGCGTGTCTGACCAGCCAGAACGGTGCCATTTTCTAGGGCGACCATGGCTCTACCTCTTGAGGTTTATTTTCTTCAAATGTTGCATCTTCGATGATGCCGATAAGTGACCGCAATACGGCGGTGACACCCTCGCCGCTAACTGATGATAAAGGCAAGACGGTGCCAGCACCTTCGGCGCGCAAGGCGTCGGCTAGGTCTTCGGCATAATCCGGCGGTGTCGCATCAAGTTTGGTGAGCCCGACAATTTCTGGCTTATCATTCAGGCCGCCTCCATATTCTTTGAGTTCACGGCGTAGAATTTTCCACGCTTCAACGGGATCATCGGCGGTGGCATCAACCAGATGCAACAGAACGCGGCATCTTTCAACATGCCCTAAAAAGCGGTGACCAAGGCCAGCACCTTCATGTGCGCCTTCGATCAGACCAGGAATATCAGCCATGACAAATTCTTTGGCATCAACAGCCACAACACCCAGATTGGGATGTAATGTGGTGAAAGGATAATCAGCGATTTTGGGCTTGGCGGCAGATACGGCTGCCAGAAATGTCGATTTACCAGCATTCGGCAACCCAAGCAAACCAGCATCAGCAATAAGTTTCAGGCGAAGCCAGACCCACATTTCTTGACCAGGTTCGCCAGGCTGTGACTTGCGCGGGGCGCGATTGGTCGAAGATTTGAAAAAGGCGTTGCCCTTGCCGCCAGGCCCGCCAGTGGCCAGCACGATTTCTTGACCTTCTTCGGTGAGATCGGCAAGCACTGTCTGTTGATCGTCAGACAGAATCTGGGTGCCAACAGGCAAACGCATGATCACCGAATTACCTGAGGCGCCACTGCGGTCACGGCCTGCACCCGGGCGTCCAGATTCGGCTTTGAAATGCTGCTGATAGCGATAATCAATAAGCGTGTTAAGCCCGTTTACAGCACGTGCAACTATATCACCGCCACGGCCACCATTGCCGCCATCAGGGCCGCCAAAAGGCACATGGGCTTCACGCCGGAAACTGACTGATCCGGGGCCACCATGACCAGAACGCGCGTAAATTTTTGCCTGATCCAGAAACTTCATCTATTCAACCCGGCTTTCATCATTCATCTATCGCCACGATAATAAGACTTTATCATCATATCTGCGGTCTGCATTACGCTTTTATCCTGTGATTGGCCTGAACTGTAAACAAGTCTAGGTCAAAATCCTAATTGGCTTCAAATAACAGGTCTAAAAAGCAACAGGGGAATAACTGCCCGTCATCCCCCTGCTAAATTTTGTGGCTGCCACATAGGTCAGCCTGTATCGGCTGGCTGGGCTATTCGGCAGCCTCGGCCATCGGCATAATGTTCACAAACATCTTGCCACCAGATTTTTCCTTGAAAGCAACTTTTCCATCGGTAAGGGCGAACAATGTATGGTCTTTACCCATACCAACATTTTCACCAGGATTCACCTTGGTGCCGCGCTGGCGTAAGATGATGTTGCCTGCCAAAACTGACTCGCCACCAAATTTTTTAACGCCTAATCTGCGTCCAGCGGAGTCACGACCGTTTCTGGAGCTACCACCTGCTTTTTTATGTGCCATCTTTTAAACCCTTATCTGTCATGCGGTTCTGTGATGCTGTTCGGGAACCGCGCTTATATATTGGTTGTCTCTAATCGTTATTTCTTTTTTGCGGCAGCTTTTTTAGGAGCGGCCTTTTTAGGTGCTGCTTTTGTAGCTGCTGCTTCAGCTTTTTTCGGCGCTGGTTTCTTTGGCGCAGCCTTTTTAGGTGCCGCTTCGGCCTTAGGTGCCGCTTCAGCTTTTGGCGCTGCGGCTTTCTTTGGAGCGGCTTTCGGTGCGGCTAGTTTTTTCGCATCTTCGGCAATATCGTTAATTTTCAGCAAAGTCAGATCCTGACGGTGACCTTGGGTGCGACGATGGTTCTTACGACGTTTGCGGCGGAAGATAATGATTTTAGGGCCACGCGTCTGGCGCATCACTGTTGCGCTAACACCGGCACCTTCAACATTTGGCGTACCAACAGTTACTTTGTCGCCATCACCAAGCATGATGATATTGTCCAAAACAACCTGATCACCTTCTTCAGCGGCAATGCGCTCAACAAGAATGGTGTCATCTTTGGCAACGCGGTATTGCTTGCCGCCTGTCTTCACCAATGCATACATGGCGATAATCCTTATCTATCTTCATCAATCTTCGTCATGGGCACCAGCATATGGTGCTGGAGATACCAAAATCGAAGCAAACCTAATAAAGTGTCATTCGGTTTGCCGGATGTTTTATCCTGCCCAAGCTGACACGCTAGCGCACAATGAATAGAACCAATATATTCAGCCCGATCCCATTGCGTCGCGGAATATAGCCCGTCCCCCCCGAATGTCAAGCCTGCATTGGTATTCGGCATGGTAGAAAATGGCAAAGACAGCCGCGACGGGTAATTAAACTTGTCTGCATAGCATCAAGATACGCGTCGAATCGCCATTTGGTCTATTTTATAACGGTTTTTGGTTTGTCTGGGGGGCTTTAGCCACCTGGAAATAGCCGATCACGAACCGGATCATAGGGGTTGGCGCCCATTTCGAGATGTAGGGCATCGCCAGTATAGGGATGCGCGCGGGCGACGACTTCATTCAGTTCAACGCCAAGACCGGGCGTTTTGGGAGGAATCACGTAGCCCTCTTCCCATATTAGCGGCGTTGTGAGCAGATCAGCGTGAAAGCCATCCATTTTCTGGATTGATTCCAGAATCAGGAAATTTGGCGAACAAGCGGCAAGCTGGATGTTTGCGGCCGCGACAATGGGCCCGCAATAAAGATGTGGGGCGATCTGTACATAATGCGCTTCAGCCATGGCCGCAATTTTTTTGGCTTCAAGAATACCACCAACGCGCCCCAGATTAGGCTGAAGAATCGCCGCTGCCCCGCTTTGTAGAACCCGGGCAAATTCGAATTTACTGCATAGGCGTTCGCCTGTTGCCACTGGCACGGCTGAGCCTGCAGCGACCTTTGCCATTTCTTCCGGCATGTCGGGTGGGGTTGGTTCTTCGAACCATAGCGGGTCATAAGGTTCAAGTTTTTTGGCAAGGCGGATGGCACCTGCGGCGGTAAACTGGCCATGTGTGCCAAACAGCATATCGGCTTTGGTGCCAATCGCATCGCGAATCAGGCGGCAGAACGCTTCACTTCGTTCCAGCGCATCAAGATCAGGCATGCGCCCGTCAAATACCGTATATTGGCCAGCAGGATCAAATTTTACCGCCGTAAAGCCGTCTTTTACGGCTAAAGCGGCCGATTCGGCACTGGCGACAGGGTCTTGATAAAAATGTGCCGGATCTTGTTCGTCGGTGGGATATAGATAGGTATAGCTTCGCAGACGTTCATTAACCATACCGCCAAGCAGATCATAGACCGGTTTATCAACCGCTTTACCAATGATGTCCCAGCATGCCATTTCCAGCCCACTGACCACGCCTTGCATCGATATATCAGGCCGATGGGTAAAGCCCGACCCATGCGCACGGCGCCAGAAGCGCTCTATCTGGAAGGGATCATTGCCATCCAGATAACGGGCAAAAACATCCTGAGCCATTGTGCAGATGATTTCGGGGGCAAAGCTGGCCGCATAGATTTCACCAACCCCTTTGATGCCACATGACGTTTCCAGTGACACAAAGATAAAATAACGGCCACCAAATGATGGTGGTGGTGTGCCCACAATAAAGGTTTCAAGGGATGCAAGTTTCATCAAATCTCACCTAGGTCTGGACAGCTAAATAGTATTGCGCCACCTAAATTCAGAATGTGACGCCATCAAACATGACGCAAGTATGAATTTGGGTATGATACAAAAAACAGCCAAAAGGAGCAGAATCATGTTTACGATGTTATTGGACATAGCACGACGACACATTATCTGGTTTGGTGCTTTCAAATTTGCTGCAGGTCTGGCGATTGGCTTTGTGCTGGGCATTTATTTTCTACCTATTCTGACAGCCGAAACCGGCCTTGATGAACAAAGTCTGGTCGCGCGCCAGAATAGCGCCGAGCGGGTGGGGGTTTTCCGCCGTGATCTGGCCGGATCAGATAGCTTTCATTGGGGTGATGGCCAGATCATGGTCAATGATACGCAAATCTGGCTTGATGGTGAGATTGCGCCCGGACCCGATTACCGTTTATATCTGACGCCGTCTTTTGTCGAAACTGAAGCGGCGTTTCTGGCAATAAAGGACGCGTCTATAATGGTAAGCCCCATCAAAGCATATAAGAATTTCAGCGTTGAGATTCCTGCCGGAATTACAGCTAGGTCTTATCCGGCAGTGCTGATATGGTGCGAGGCATTCGATCAATTTATCACCGCCGCCCAACTTGAATAGATGCACCTTGTATGGATAGGTCTGAACAATGGTGTTTATAGGAGCGGTGGCTTTACACTAGGGAAGTAAGATCCGTGTTGCCATCACTTGCGTCGCTTAACATACCAGCATCAAGCAATCTGTCGCTGGATGCAGCCTTGACCATTTACGAAGCGTTGCGTCCCATTATGCCCGCCGCCGCACCAGGCGCAGAAAGAGTGGCTGACCGGCTGACCAATATTATACCGCATTTTGAGGCGCTGATTCTTGATGGCTTTGGCGTTATCAATGTGGGTACTGATCCGGTGGATGGCATAGATGATTTTCTGGCTGTAGCGGCCGATCATGGTGTCACCATCATGGTGCTGACGAATGGCGCGACATTGGAAACCAAGATGACCGCGCAAAAATACACCAATTGGAATCTGCCGATTCCGCCGCATCATGTTGTGTCCAGCCGTAATGCCTTTATCCGTGATTTTCTGGAGCCAGGTGGTTTTGGTCAGGTTGGTATTTTAAGCAAGCAAGCCACGGCGCCATTATTTGATGGCATGCTGTCATTGGCCGATTATGAAGATGGTGATGCCGATTTCTGGGAACGCGCGGATCATTTTGCCTTTCTAAGTGCGGGTGATTGGCAGGAAGATGATCAGGCGCAGCTTGAAGCGGCCTTGCAAAAACGTCCCCGACCAGTGCATATCGCCAATCCAGATGTGACATCGCCGCAATCGACCTTTTATGCACCCGAACCAGGCTATTGGGCAGCGCGTTTATTGCAGACATGTGATGTGCCAGTATATTGGTATGGCAAGCCACATCAGCCAGCTTATAATCTGGCCTTTGATGCGTTGCGTGAGGTTGCTGGGCGTGACATTCCGCGCGACAGAATCGGCATGGTTGGTGATAGTCTGCATACAGATATTCTTGGTGCCAGCGCGGCAGGCATACAATCGATTTTGCTGACCAGCTATGGATTGTTCCGCGATGGCGGCGTCGCGCAGGCCATTGAGAGAACCGATATCAGCCCAGACTGGATTGTTGATAAATTATAATGGCCGGATTATGACAGCCAAATAGATAGGTGATGACCATGCGCACAGTTAATACATTAGCGATTACGGATCGTCGGTTTCTTCTGCAAGGGCTGGAGGTAATGGTGCGAATCGGCATTTATGATGCCGAACGACTGGCGCCGCAACGGGTGATTATCGATGTTGAACTGGTTCTGGACGCCGATACCGCACCGCAGGCCGATGATGTCAATGAAACGCTGAATTATGATCTTATCCGCAATACGGTGATGGATATTGTGGGCAGAGGGCATTTCGATTTGCAGGAAACCTTGGCGCGGGCGTTATTCGACCAACTGGCGATGCTACCCGATGTAACGGGATTACGGGTGCGCACGGCGAAGCCAGATGCCTATGAAGATTGTGAGACTATCGCGTATCAGTTATCCAGCTTTGACTGATCCGGTCTAGCCCTGCTTGTAGATTTTCGGTTATTCTATGTCTATGTCTATGTCTATGTCTTAATATGGCGTTGCTATCCATGCTGTCGAGCTATGAACTGCGGCATGTATGGTTGACCTGAAGCATAGAGATGAAACCGAATAGACAGATGTGAATCGGGACCGATAATGTATCGCGATACTGTCCAGATACAGTCATTTTATGAAACACCGCTTGGTGTCACCGTTACACGTTTGCTTGATTCCTATGTACGGCCATTCTGGGATCATCGTGCCGATGCGTATAATGCTGTTTTTGGCTATGGGCCGCCTTTTTTGAACATGATTGATGATGCTGCGAAAGCTAGGGCGTTGGCATTGATGCCTGCACGACATGGGGCGGTCATCTGGCCACAGACAGGTCAGGTACGGACGCTTCTTGCTAATGGCTATGATCTGCCTTTGCCTGATGTTCAGCTTGATCGGCTGATGCTGACACATAGTCTGGAATTTGATGATAACCCGACGCGGTTGCTTGATGAATGCTGGCGTATTCTTGATGGTGCTGGCAAGCTTCTGGTGATGGTACCGAACCGGCGTGGAATCTGGACGCATCGTGAAACGACCCCGCTAGGACATGGCCGTCCGTTTTCCCGCCGCCAGCTGGAAACAGCTTTGACGCAACATGGTTTTGAGGTCAATCATGTGCATCGTGTGGTTTTCATTCCACCTGTTCAGCGTGGCCCACTTTTGCGGTTTGCCAGTTCATATGAGCGATTTGGCCAGCGGTGCTGGCCAGCATTAGGTGCCATATTGCTTATTGAGGCCACGAAAATGCTCTATGCACCTGCCGGAAATACACGTAAAGTCGCCTCTAGAAAATCATCTGTCTTGCAGGTTCTGTCACCCTAGCCATAAAGTGACAGCTGATATTTTATACATTTGGGGATCAGTTCCCATTTGTAACACATGTATGGACAGTTCAGGCTGGCCATTGGGAATGATGTTTATGACTGATAATCTTGACGACCTTCGCAATGAAATCGATGTAGTGGATAACCGTATCCTTGAACTTATCGCGGCGCGGATGGCGTTATCTGATAAGGTGACCGCCGCCAAAGCAGGTAAGGTTGCCTTTCGCCCGGGACGTGAAGCGGCGTTGATGCGGCGGCTTGCCAGCCAGCAGCCAGATATGTCAGGGACTATTTTGCTTGGTATTTGGCGGCAAATTCTGGCGGCTAGCCTTAACCGACAGGATACAGGCCTGCATTTTATTGTGCATAGGGATGTGGCACCAACAGCAACATGGCATATGGGAAGTGCGTTACAGGCAAGCTATGCGGATACAATTGCCGATATAGCCGCGCAATTTGTTACAAAATCGGGCACCCAATCGGATACGCAATCTGGAGAGGGCGAAACACCCTATGCGCTGGTGCCAGCGGATGATTCGCCTGAACTAGCGGCCTGGCTATATGAAGATAAATCGGCCTTTGTTATTGCCCGTACACCGCTGTTTGATATGAGCGCTGTACCGCCTGCCTATATCATTGGACCAGCTTTGCCTGATGCGTCAGGTGATGACATCAGCCTGATAGGCGTGCTAAACCCCGATACAGGTCATAGGATGCATAGCAAGACAGGATATTATCCCGATGGCATTGTGGATCACGGCGACGACGCCCGCATTCTGGGCATTTATGCGCGATAACGTAAATATGTTTTTGAAGATGGGCTGATGACGATTCTATATGAAAAAGTGACGATTATTGGGCTTGGCCTGATTGGCGCCTCAATCGCGCTTGCGACCCGTCGTGCGGGGGTTGCTGGGCATGTGACGGGCTGTGATTCGGGTGACAATATTGCCGATGAGATAGCATCACTTAACCTTGTAGATAGCTTTGTTGCTGATGCAGGTGACGCCGTGAGCGACGCCGATCTGGTGATTATGGCGGTGCCAGTAGGCGCGCTTGGCGCGCTTAGCGAACAGATTATTCCAAAGATGAAAGCTGGTGCTGTTCTTACCGATACGGGATCAACCAAACGTTCGGTGATGCGTGACGTGGCGCCTAATGTTGCCCCGCATATTCATTGGCTACCATCGCATCCGATTGCGGGTACGGAACGCTCGGGCCCGTCGGCTGGCCATGCGACATTATTTGACGAACGCTATTGGATCATTCTGCCACTTGATGTGCCATTGGACGTGGTTGACCATTTTGCCAGTTTTGTTGAGGCATTGGGATCGCTTAGCGAGCGAATGGAGCCTGATTATCATGATAAGGTACTGGCCTTGACCTCGCATCTGCCGCATTTGATCGCCTATACGATTGTTGGCACGGCGGTTGATCTTGAAGGGCAGCTTAAAAATGATGTGATTCGCTTTTCAGCCTCGGGCTTTCGCGATTTCACCCGCATTGCGGCTTCGGATCCAGTGATGTGGCGTGATGTATTTCTGAATAATGACGAAGCCGTGCTAGAGATGTTACAGCGGTTTTCCGAGGATTTATCGTTTCTGCAACGCGCGATTCGCTGGCAGGAAGGCGACAAGCTTGAAGACCTGTTCACACGGACACGCGAAATCAGACGCTCAATCATTGATGCTGGCCAAAGCTAGAGACGGATAATCTCGGCAAGATATTTGGCATATTCACGGGTTAGCAGACGGATAATCACCGGATCCTGCCACCAGCGTTCAACATCAAGCGCGTCTGGGCTGACGGCCCATTGATGAATATCAACATCGGGTATCGCCCGGCTAAAGACGATTTCGGCACGCGGCATGTGATAATTTGCCGTGACCAGACGGATTGAATTCAGGCCATTGTGATGAATCCATTCGCGGGCAGCCAGTGCATTGCCGCGTGTATCCAGCGCGCCATATTCAAGCTCTACACAGCAGAATAAAGCGCTAACCTGTTGATCGTTGAGATTAAGTTCCTGTACCAGAACGGCTTTATTGACACCTTTGCCAACACCGGAAATCAATAGTTTATCGGTGGTGCCGCTGACCAGCAGATTAAGCCCTTCGACAAGACGCTGCTGGCCCCCAGTTGTCACAACGATACCATCGGTATGATTAAGCTTGGTGAAATCGGTTTCGCCACGTGGCAAGGTCAGGACGAAATGTTGAAATGACGCCAGCAAAAACGCCACAAGAATACAGGAAATTGTCAGCGCGGTTTCACGGTTGCGAAACCTGCCATGCAGCGTCATTGATGTCTTTTTATCCGACATATAACCGTTACCTCTAGCTTTAACGCATATGATTGCATCACAAATCATATAGGCATTTATAACACTGGTGGTAGGCAATTACAAAAAATGGCTTGGCTATGAGGCGATTATTCGTCCCATTAGGCTAGCTTTGGACAAGTGTCAAAAGGTAGGGATTGATTCTTCGGCAAGATAGCTCTCAACCGTGCGTTTGGCACGTAATTCATGCACTTTGCCATCAAGCACCAACACTTCGCCAGCGGGGGGGCGTGTATTATAAGCCGAGGCCATGACCGCGCCATAGGCACCCGCCGATAAAACCGCCAGCACATCATCGCTTGTAAGTTCGGGCATCATGCGATCACGGCCAAAATAATCGCCTGTCTCGCAAACGGGCCCAACAATATCAGCCAGTCCTATATCTTGTCCGGTCGCCATTATCGGTACGATCGTGTGATGTGCTTCATACAGAGTGGGCCGAAGCAGGTCGTTCATCGCTGCATCAACAATGATAAACCGCTTATTGTCACCGTCCTTGATGAAGATCACTTTGGTTAGCAAAATACCATTATTGGCAACGATCGACCGTCCAGGTTCAAAGCCAAGCTTGAAATCTGTCTTGTTAAAAATGCGTGTTACCAGTTCCCCATAGGCAGTAAAATCAGTTGGGCTGGCATGATCGTAATCAACACCGACGCCGCCGCCAAGATCAAGCACTGGCACATCGAACCCGTCGGCGCGCAATGTTGTACCCAGATCAAGCAAAGCTGTGTAAGCGGTTTCAAAAGGTGCCATATCGCGCAGTTGAGAACCAATATGAACAGCCAGTCCCGCTGGGGTAATATGCGGATCATCGGTCATCACACGATATAGATCGGCAGCTTCGTTCTGGTCGGTTGAAATGCCAAATTTGGTATCGCGTTGCCCCGTAGAGATTTTGGCGTGGGTTTTGGCGTCAACATCAACATTGACGCGCAAAGCAACAGGCGCTTCCACGCCCATAGACGCGGCAACGGCGCTGATTGCGGTGACTTCGGCAGGCGATTCGGCATTGATCTGGCCAATACCCGCGGCCAGTGCCTGTTCAATTTCAGCCTTGCTTTTGCCAACCCCCGAAAAGACGATGTCCGATGCCGATATGCCTGCGGCCAGCGCGCGGCTAAGTTCACCGCCTGAAACGATATCAGCACCAGCCCCTTCATGTGCAAGTAATGCCAGAACGCCAAGCGCCGAATTGGCTTTCATGGCAAAATGCACTTTGCCATTTACCGGCGCAACAGCGGCGGCAAAATCACGATAGGCGTCACGGATTCCGGCACCTGAATAGACATAAAGCGGGCTGTCATGGGCGGCAGCTATCTGCGATAGCGGCAGACCATCAACACCCAATTCGCCATTATCCAGCCGATTAAATGCACACATATCTGATCTCTGAGCTTTGCCCGCTTATGGTTTGAAAAAGATGTTTGACTATTCGGTCACGGTTTCGGTTTTTGCCGGTGCATCGGATGGACGATAGGGATCACCGCGCTTGCCACAGGCCGTCAGACCAGCAATAGCAAGCAAGGTTATAAGACAGGTAATCACGCTTTTTTTCAACATTTACGAGTTCCTTTATCCCTTAATATTAAACCGCGACCGAGCGTCTGCTATGCGGGCTTTTAGCTCGGTAGGCGCTGTGCCGCCAAAGCTGGTACGGGCGGCCACGGCACTTTCAACGGTCAGAATGCCCATGATATCAGCTTTGATCCGTGGTTCGACGGTTTGCATTTCGGCAAGGCTGAGCGCATCAAGATCACATCCTTTTTTCGCCGCCAGCGCGACAATAGAACCGCTTGCATGGTGCGCTTCACGAAAAGGAAGCCCAAGTTCGCGAACCATATAATCGGCCAGATCGGTTGCGGTGGGAAAGCCCGTTGTTAGCGCGGCGCGCATCGCATCTTTATTGGCAGTCATATCACGAACCATGCCGCTTGTAGCAGCAATGGCAATCGCCAGCGAATCAACCGCGTCGAATACGCCTTCTTTGTCTTCCTGCATATCCTTACCATAGGCAAGCGGTAGTCCTTTGAGGACGATCAACAAACCGTTTAGCGACCCGATAATGCGCCCAGGCTTGGCACGCACCAGCTCGGCAGCATCGGGGTTGCGCTTTTGCGGCATGATTGACGAGCCAGTGGTAAAGGCATCGGACAGGCTGATAAAAGCAAAACGATCAGATGACCAGATCACCATTTCTTCGGCCAGCCGCGACAGATGCACCGCACAGATCGAAGCGGCAGCCAATAATTCCAAAGCAAAATCACGATCCGATACCGCGTCCATGGCGTTTGCCGCCGGCCGGTCAAAGCCAAGCAGTTCGGCTGTCTGGTGCCGATCAATTGGAAATGACGTGCCGGCCAGTGCCGCTGCACCCAATGGCGATTCATTGAGCCGCACGCGAGCATCAATCAAGCGACCCCGATCACGACCAAGCATTTCGACATAGGCCATCAGGTGAAAGCCAAAGGTTACTGGCTGGGCAGTCTGTAGATGTGTAAAGCCAGGCATGATCGTGTCACAATGTTCGTCAGCCTTGTCAAGAAGTGCTTCCTGTAAAGCCGCTAGCGCGTCATCCAGCGCATCAATGCTGGCACGGACCCATAATTTAAAATCTGTTGCGACCTGATCATTGCGTGAGCGTGCCGTATGAAGCCGCCGCGCAGGCTCGCCAATCAGATCGGCAAGTCGGGATTCGACATTCATATGGATATCTTCCAGCGCGGCGGAAAAGACAAATTCACCAGTTTCGATTTCGGTGCTAATTTTGGTTAGCCCGTCATGAATCGCCGCACAATCAGCATCGCTGATGATACCACAGGTGGCCAGCATTGTTGCATGCGCCTTGGAACCATCAATATCTTGACGATATAATTGCTTGTCATAGGCAATCGACGCATTAATGTCCTGCATCAATTGCGAAGGCCCTCTTGAGAAGCGCCCCCCCCAGATGCTAGACTTTGCCGCATCACTGACCGCTGTTGTATCTTTTTTGCTCATGTCACTAACCAGATAGCTGTATCACCATGCTTTATACGCGGCTTTTGCCGAATTATCAGCCAAAAACATACGCCCATAAAACTGGACTGTCTCGCCGCCAGTTTAATAGCGCCCTGACTGGCACACTGACTGGCACACTGACTGGCATGTTGGGTGCCACTACGCTGGTGACTTTTTTGCCAGTTTCGGCCAGTGCCACGCTGATGCCCGATGCGCAAACCCCACCGTCTATGCAAACCGAAATTTTGGACGTAGATGGCAACGCGTTCCAGATTGATGATTTTAAAGGCATGCCGATATTGGTGAATTTCTGGGCAACATGGTGCGCGCCCTGTATTGCCGAATTACCTGCTTTGGATCAGGCGGCCAAAAGCCTTGCCGATATTAATCTTGTGATATTGCTGGTGTCGATTGATCGCGGCGGTCCAGCCAAGGCACTGCCATTTTTGAATGACCGTGGGATTGTCGAAACAGACGCTAAGGCAGGTATGCGTTTTGGATTTGATCGCAAAGCAAATCTGCCACGTGAAATGGGTGTAAGCGGCGTGCCAACCAGCTTTCTGTTGTCTTCGGATCAGACAAAAAGCTGGTTATTTAAAGGCCCGTTCGAATGGGATCAGCCAGATATGCTGACCCACATTCGCACATTAGTTGGCTAGCCAAGCTCTTTTTCAAGCTCAGGCACAGCGTCGAATAGATCAGCCACCAGACCAAAATCGGCAACCTGAAAAATTGGTGCTTCATCATCCTTGTTTATGGCGACAATGACCTTGCTGTCTTTCATGCCTGCTAGATGCTGGATTGCCCCGGAAATACCAACAGCAACATAAAGATCGGGTGCCACGACCTTGCCGGTCTGACCAACTTGATAGTCATTTGGCACGAAGCCCGCATCGACAGCCGCACGTGATGCACCAACGGCGGCACCTAGTTTATCAGCAACTTTTTCCAGCATGGCAAAATTCGATCCATCCTGCATACCGCGACCACCAGAAATGACAATCGGTGCCGATGTCAGTTCCGGACGTTCGGAGCTTGATAGTTCAGATTTGACATAACTGGACAGGCCAGCATCAGCATCGGCGTCAATGGTTTCAATAGCGGCACTGCCGCCAGTGGCGGCGACAGCTTCAAAAGCGGTGCTACGCACAGTGATGACCTTTATGGCTTCACTTGATGAAATTGTTGCCAAGGCATTGCCAGCATAGATGGGACGCTGGAACGTGGTATCATTTTCAACCTTGATAATGTCGGAAATCTGCATCACATCAAGCATCGCGGCAACACGTGGCATGACATTCTTGCCCGTTGTTGTTGCGGGTGACATCAAATGCGAAAAATCACCTGCAAGCTTGACGATTAGCGGTGCCAGATTTTCAGCAAGCCCATGTGCGTACATAGCGTCGGCAGATACCAGAACTTTATCAACGCCCATAATAGCCGCCGCCGCATTTGCGGCATCGCCACTGGCATCGCCAGCAACCAGCATATGAATATCGCCACCAATCTGCTGGGCAGCCGCAACAGTGTTCAAGGTTGCGCCAGCTATCTGACCGTCTTCATGTTCGCATAGAATAAGAATAGCCATGATTATATAACCTTTGCTTCATTTTTCAATTTATCGACAAGCTCGCCAACATCCGACACTTTGATGCCAGCTGAGCGGGCTTCAGGCTCTTCGACTTTGACAATGCTCAGACGCGGGCTGACATCAACGCCAAGCTCTTCGACGCTGATGCTGTCGAGGGGCTTTTTCTTGGCCTTCATAATATTGGGTAGTGATGCATAGCGCGGCTCATTCAGGCGCAAATCAACAGTCACAATAGCTGGCATCGCAATTTCAAGATGCTCAAGACCGCCATCGACTTCGCGGATGATCTTGGCTTTGTCGCCGCTAAGCTCAATACCGGACACAAAGGTGCCTTGTGCCCAGCCAAGCAAGGCGGCAAGCATCTGGCCTGTCTGGTTACAATCATCGTCAATCGCCTGTTTGCCGACAAGAACCAACTCAGGTGATTCTTTTTCGACAACAGCTTTCAAAAGCTTGGCAACAGCCAATGGTTCGATGTCATGCGAGGCTTCGATATGGATGCCGCGATCAGCACCCATGGCCAAAGCCGTACGAATGGTTTCCTGATTCTGGCTTGGGCCAATTGAAACGGCAACAACTTCTTCGGCTGTGCCCGCTTCGCGCAGACGCAACGCCTGTTCAACAGCAATTTCGTCAAACGGGTTCATCGCCATTTTGACATTTGCCAGCTCAACGCCAGACTGGTCAGCTTTGACGCGCACTTTGACATTGTAGTCAATAACCCGTTTTACCGGCACCACTATTTTCATATCTATTTCTCCAGTTCGAAACAAACCAAGCTAAATTTAGATGCTAAAAATTAGACTGGCTAGAATAAAAAACCTGTCTAATTCTGCCCAGAATTTTGCCCGGGACGCCATAAAACGTCAGTCTTGCCATTTTCATTCAACCGACGCGCCAGAACAAATAGATGATCCGACAGGCGATTTATATATTGCATGGCTGGCACATTGACAACTTCTTCGGCGGATAGCTCGGTCATATGGCGTTCAGCGCGGCGCACAACAGTCCGCGCCAGATGCAACCATGCTGATGCGGGACTACCGCCAGGTAGAATGAAAGAATTAAGCGGTTGTAGATCCGCATTCATCATATCAATTTCGTCTTCAAGCCGTTGCACCTGCGTTTCGGTGATACGCAAAGCTGGCTGGTCAGTTTCGGGTGTGGCGATATCGGCACCTAGATCAAACAGGTCATTTTGAATCCGACTCAGCATCTCGTCGGCCTCTTTTGTAGTGGCATCATCGGATGTGTCGCAATGCAGGCGCGCCAGCCCAATAACCGAGTTGGCTTCATCGACTTCACCAAATGCTGAAGGCCGACGCGCATGTTTCGACACGCGCATACCATTGACCAGGCTTGTATCGCCGCCATCGCCCGTGCGCGTGTAGATTTTATTTAATTTAACCATGTGACCCCCATAGAATCTTTGGATATGTGTGATATCAGCCGTTTGTTTTACGATACCACATGAGACCGAGAATAACGATCAACGCGATGGCTTGAAAAATAATCCGGTAACGCATGATGCGGTTAGAATTTTTAACATTATAGTCACCACCGCGCGCCATTGTCAGCACGCCCCACCCAAGAATAGCCGCGACAATCAGTAATGCTACGGTCAAGATAATCTGATCAATCGACATGCTATTCCTGGCTCCATAAAGAGATCATAAAGTGGGTCACGATTGCCTATATGTCGGCAATTTCAACATTGAAACGGCGCGCCGCCGCAACAGCCGTATTCCGCAAAAGACAGGCAATGGTCATCGGGCCGACACCGCCAGGTACAGGTGTGATCGCCCCTGCTTTGGCTGCCGCCGAATCATAGTCAACGTCACCAGTCAGGCGGAATTTCCCTTCGCCGCGCTCAGGTGCTGCGACGCGGTTGATGCCCACATCAATAACTGTCGCGCCCTGTTTGACATAATCACCATCAATCATTTCCGCACGACCTACCGCCGCAACCAGAATGTCGGCACGTGCGCAGACCTCTTTGAGATCCTTGGTGCGTGAATGCGCGATAGTCACAGTGCAACTTTCTTTTAGCAGTAATTGCGCCATTGGCTTGCCAACAATATTTGACCGACCAACAACAACGGCATTCAGGCCTGATAAGCTACCAAGCTGATCGCGCAACAATAATAGACAGCCATAAGGTGTGCAGGGCACAAGCGAGTCCTGACCCGTTGCTAGCAAACCAGCATTGACCACGTGGAAACCGTCAACGTCTTTTTCTGGTGCCACGGCATTGATTACCGCATCTTCATCTATCTGATCAGGAAGTGGCAGCTGGACAAGGATACCATCGACAGCATCGTCATTATTCATCTCTTCGATAAGCGCTAGCAAGGTGGCTTGATCGGTATTGACGTCAAGCTTATGTTCGATTGAACGCATGCCTGCCGCTTCGGTGCGTTCGATTTTATTGCGGACATAGACTTTGCTGGCCGAATTTTCGCCAACAAGCACAACAGCAAGCGCCGGGGGACGGCCAATCGCAGCCTTGATTTTGCTGGCTTCTACCGCAACGGCTTCAACTAGTTTTTCCGAAAAAGCTTTTCCGTCAATGATCTTTGTTTCCATGGCTAGTCATAACTCCCCTGTAAAATAAATCTTAAGATTACGTGTTATATATTGGTATGCAGGCGCATTTAAATAGATAGTGATCCTAGGTCTAAGTGACGCAGGTGATTATGTCTCTAGGCAAGGCTGTTGATAAGCAGGTTTCGGATGAATTGTGCAGCCAGAAACAGAACAATCGGACTGAGGTCAATGCCCCCTAGATCAGGCAGGAAACGTCGCACTTGACGCAAAATAGGTTCATGCAAACGTGCCAGAACATTGATGATCATGCGTACGGCAGGTTGCCAAGGATTAATAATCTTGAACGCAACTAGCCA
>JABJBD010000137.1 GCA_018668795.1 Candidatus Puniceispirillum sp.
ATGATTTCCATCGCCCGAATTTTAGGTGCGCCCGATACAGTACCTGCGGGAAAGCCAGCAATCATGGCGTCTAGGGCATCCAGATCATCACGAATTGTGCCTTCGACTTGTGATGCGATATGCATGACATGCGAATAATATTCGACATCATAATTTGATTTCACCCGGACTGATCCGGGTTTTGAAACGCGGCCAACATCATTACGGCCAAGGTCAAGAAGCATCAAATGCTCTGCACGCTCTTTAATATCGGCCATTAAACTGGCGGCATTGGCTTCGTCTTCTTCTTGTGTCTTACCGCGTTTACGCGTGCCTGCAATTGGACGAATAGTGACTTCTTTATCGCGAAGCCGTACCAGAATTTCAGGACTTGAGCCAACAATGGAAAGATTGCCAAAATCAAAAAAGAACAGGAATGGCGATGGGTTCAACCGGCGTAATGATCTATAAAGATTGATCGCGGGCAAATGAAACGGGATTGTAAAGCGTTGGGATAAAACAACCTGGAAAATGTCACCTGCGCGGATATGCTCTTTGGCTTTGCGTACCATTTCGAGGAAGGCTGATTTTACCATATTTGTTTCGGGTGCGGGCAGGGCAGCGTTGGCGTCACCTTCCTCAGTTTGTGGGATAGGCGCATCAAGTGCTTTTACGGCATCTTGCAAACGGTTCTGAGCTACATCCCATGCGGTCTGCGCGTCTTTCCATTCGGAGGGGCGTACCTGTGTGACTAATGTGATTGTGTCCTTTAATCGGTCAAAAATGGCAACAATTGAAGGACGCAACAGCAAGGAATCATATACATCAAAAGCGGGATCATTCTGGTCAGGAATGGTTTCAATATGCCGGATCATATCATAGCCAAAATAACCAAAAAGGCCTGCTGACATGGGAGGTAAGTCACCGGTATTTTCCATTTCGGATTCGGCTAGCAGTTTACGCAAAGACACAAGTGGTGGTGCGCTGTCTGAGGTAAAATGATCGCTATTGGCAGGATCACGGTTGCATTCGGCCACATTCCCGCGACAACGCCAAATCAGATCAGGGTTAATTCCGATAAAAGAAAACCGTCCTCTAACTTCGCCACCTTCGACTGACTCAAATAAAAAGCAGTTTTCTTTTCCATTGCCCAGCTTCAGAAAAGCCGATACCGGTGTCTGGATATCGGCAACAAATACGCGGTGAAGTAGATACGGTTTATTGGCATCAAAATTGGCAACAAAAGTGTCAAAGCTGTCGGATATGCCCGACATTACTGCTGGCTTCCCACCAGTAATTGCCTAACTGGCTCAATATTGATTTGCAGATCATGCTTTTGTGACAGATTGATCGCCATAAAGCTGATGACGTCCTCGGTGATGGCATTTTTCATTATATCTGCAACCATCTTATTGGTTTCATCGACTTCAGTTTGCTCTGCTTCAATGATATCGCTTGTCATCACAGCGATGGCTTCGGTGCCCGTTTCAACAACACCCGATGCGCCATTTTCCTGACCAAAAGCGGTATTGGCAATTAGCCTTGCAGCTTCATGATCGAGACCCATGCCGTTACGGCGGAATTTTGCGCTTGGCTCAATGCTATCAAAGCTGATGGGGTTGGCAATTGCGGCTTCTGCTGATGCACGTGCGGCCTTGATAGCCTGCACAAACATCAAGTCCTTGATTGCGCGGTCTTTGACTTCGTCCAGCATGCGAGGACGAGCATCGGTTTCTGCGGTTACATCTACAATGAAGAACATATCTTCACTGGCTTCTTGAAGAACACTTAATGAACCAATGTCATTTATCCAGATAGCTTCGATGATGGCACTATCTTGAGCGACGTCAGAATCATCATCCATCGGTTTTCCATCTATATCAAAACCATTACGGTCAATATCGTTTATTGTTATGATCTTGCCACCTGCTTTGCCAATAGCCTCATCAAGGCTGGCACCAGAGGCAATGTCATCTTCAAGTAAATTGGCCCGTTCATAAAGCAGATCAATGGCTTCTTCACTTCGCAATGTACGGGTGATTTCATCACGTACATCGTCGAGCGTGGCGTTTCCACCTTCTGTAATTTCATCGACAATTAAAACGTGATGGCCAAACAATGATTCCACTGGCCCAGTAGCAATGTTAACGTCGGCATCAAACACAGCATCGGCGATGGCACCATCAAGACCATCACGGGTCACGGTGCCCAGCATGACGTCATTTTCGGTCCAATTCAGCATATCAGCCGCCACAGTGTTAAAGTCGTCACCTTTATCAAGACGCGCACGTGCTTCATCAGCTTTTTCTGTGTTATCGAATACCATTTGGCGAACGACGCGTGTTTCGGGTGTGGAAAATTCATCAATACGAGTGCCAAATGCGTCTTCAACCATGTTTTCAGAGATTTTGACATCGGCTTCGATGAGCGGCGCTGAAATATAACCAACACGTGCCGAACGAACCATAGGCGCATCATAACTGGATTTGTTTTCAGAAAAATATGCATCGAGATCAGCATCTGATGGCGCGTTGATACTGTCAGCATCAACAGCAAAGCTTTGCATCTTTACCACACGTTGTTGAAGTTCATATTTGGTTAGTAAATTATCGGCAGATTTGTTTGATGCCACACCTGATGCAAGCGCTCTGGTTAACTGGTCACGTTTGAGCGAACTGTCAACGCGTCCCAGATATTCGGCCTCACTGATTCCGGCGCTGGCAAGCGTTTGCATAAAGCGCCCTTCGGAAAATGTCCCCATGTCATCCTGAAAATTAGCTTCATTGGCAACAGCGTCGCGTTGCATTGACCGGGTAACAGTTAACCCCTGCGTATTATTTTCGGCATTAAAGATTACCGCGCGGGACAGCGAGCCAACAATTTCGGTCAATAGTCCAGTTTGAAGCGCTTCACCAGTTGATGAATTAGGAAGGTAATTACGGCGTGCACGCTCAAATTCCAGCGCAACTTCGCGCGGTGAAAGACTTTCGTCACTTGCTGAAACAGCTTTGTCGCTACCGCCAATAAGGCCAGTTGTTATATCACCCACACCCCAAAGTGCGAAACCACCTGCCAGAAACACAAGGAAGGCTTTCATTATGGGGGATTTAGCGCCGCTGCGCATGGCCTGAAGCATATTGATCTCTATCTTTAAGTTGGTGTGGGGATGCGTCCAGCTTTGTAGCAAGCCGCGTCCCGCATGAACGCATTATTGTTATAGTTATGTCATTAATACTTGTTGACGTGCCTATCGGCAACTTGATTTGAACAAAACAGCACAAAAACAGGACAATTTCAAAACCGTCTTTAGTTTTCTTTAATATTTTCTGAGCATTTTGATGCAAATTATTGGTATTGTATATTTGTATAAAGCTAGAATTTGAGAAAAGGTGAGATTGAATCGATGATTATTGCAGCAAACTGGAAGATGAATCCTGACCTCGAAACGGCTGGTACATTGGCCAGCCGTCTTGCTAGTATCGCCTTTGAGGGTGTGAGGCGCGTATTATTTGCGCCTCATCCATATATTATCCCCATGTCAATCAGATTGGCGCAGAGCGATATTGTTTTGGGTGGACAAGATTGTCACGCTACTGAGTCAGGTGCGCATACAGGTGATGTTTCAGCCCTTATGTTGCGTGATAGCGGTGCGAAAATGGTTTTGCTTGGACATTCTGAACGTCGAAGTGATCATGGCGAAGATGATACGCTTGTTATGGCCAAAGTTAATGCGGGACTCGCCAATGGTCTGGAGGTCATGATCTGTGTTGGCGAAACCCGCATTGATCGCGAAGCTGGCAATGCTGAGAATGTAGTTCTTGAACAATTAGAGGGTTCCATCCCCAAAGATATGGATCCGACCAGACTTATCGTTGCCTATGAGCCAGTATGGGCGATTGGCACTGGCCTAGTGCCGTCATCTGAAGATATCGTCGCTATGCATACAAAAATAGCGAGTTGGCTTGCCACATCATTTCCAAATAGCGGGATTGATCATATTCCGGTGTTGTACGGTGGTTCAGTAAAGCCTGATAATGCGGCTGAAATCCTATCTTTGGATGCGGTTGACGGGGCACTTGTCGGTGGAGCCAGCCTTAATGCCGATGGTTTTGAGGCAATTTGCGAAGCAGCATCACAGGTTGCATAGTTATATCTAGTATTTAGTTGAAATAATCGTGTTTTCGCCCTATAACCGCCCAACATAAGCGTTAATGCAGGAAATTTAAGATGCAAACCTTGGTTTTGACCATACATATTCTAATCGCTCTTGGTCTTGTCGGGGCCGTCCTATTGCAAAGAAGCGAAGGCGGCGGTCTTGGCATAGGTGGCGGTGGCTCGGGTGGTGGTTTCATGACGGCACGGGGTACAGCTAACCTGATGACGCGGGTAACAACTGTTTTGGCTGCCGGGTTCTTCACAACTTCTATCATTTTGGCCATTATGGCTGGTGCTGGCAAAGAGACAGTTTCGATTGTTGACGATGTAATTAACAGTACACCTGCACCTGTTAGCGGCCCAGCTGTGCCAACTGACAAATAATACATTATTAAATTCTGGCGTTATGTCATCGTGATGATGTTTGCGAATCCCAATGTCAAACCTAACAATTATATTTTATTCTGCCTAAGGGTGATTTTGGCACTTACCAAGTGTCGTTCTATCGGGTATTAAATTTGTCCATGCCACGTTTTATTTTCATTACAGGCGGTGTGGTTTCGTCCCTTGGAAAGGGACTTGGCGCGGCCGCACTTGCTGCTTTGTTGCAAGCCCGCGGATATAAAGTCCGCCTTCGTAAACTTGACCCTTATCTCAATGTCGATCCCGGAACGATGTCGCCAACACAGCATGGCGAAGTTTTTGTGACTGACGATGGTGCCGAAACGGATCTTGATCTGGGACATTACGAACGCTTTACGGGCGTTCATGCAAAACAAAGCGATAATGTTACGGCTGGTCGAATCTATTCCGATGTATTGGCAAAAGAACGTCGTGGCGATTATCTGGGGGCAACCATTCAGGTTATTCCGCATGTGACTGACGCCATCAAAAACTTTGTGTTGTCCAATATAGATGATGAAGACTTTATCCTCTGCGAAATCGGTGGCACTGTTGGTGATATCGAATCGCTGCCTTTTCTTGAAGCTATCAGACAGCTAGGCAACCAATTAGGTCGCGAGCAAACATGTTATCTGCATGTAACCTTGCTTCCCTACATAGCGGCGGCTGGCGAGTTGAAAACAAAGCCAACACAGCATTCGGTCAAGGAATTGCAATCAGTTGGAATCCAGCCTGACATTCTTTTGTGTCGGACAGAACATGATTTGCCAGCCGAGCAACGTGGTAAAATTGGTTTGTTTTGTAATATCCGCGAATCTTCAGTCATTCTGGCGCGTGATGTCAGCAATATCTATCAGGTGCCGCTTGCCTATCATGACGAGGGTCTTGATCGTGAAGTCATGCGACATTTTGGACTTGTTGATGTTGTGCCGTCATTGGAGCGATGGCACAAAATATGTCATACGGTAGCTAATCCTGAAGGCGAGGTAAATATTGCCATTGTAGGCAAATATACGTCACTGCAGGATTCGTATAAATCGCTTGGTGAAGCTTTGACGCATGGTGGCATTGCCAACGGGGTTAAAGTTAATATTGAATGGATTGATTCTGAATTATTTGAGCATGAAGGTGCGGCAGTTGAATCGCTTCATCATGTTAGCGGTATTCTTGTGCCTGGTGGCTTTGGCGAACGAGGGTCTTCAGGAAAAATAAACGCAATTCAATTTGCACGAGAGAATAATATACCGTATTTCGGGATTTGTTTTGGTATGCAGATGGCAGTTCTTGAAACTGCGCGAAATCTTGGCGGTATGACGGGTGCTGGCTCAAGTGAATTTGGCGAAACCGAAATTCCGCTTGTTGGTTTGATGACCGAATGGACATCTGGCAACGCAAAAGAACAGCGAAGTGCCGAAGATGATTTGGGTGGCACAATGCGGCTTGGAGCCTATGAGTGCCATCTGACTGAGGGATCGCTTGCAAGTCAGCTATATGGTGAGCAACTTATTAATGAACGGCACCGGCATCGATACGAAGTCAATATTGCCTTTAAAGAGGCGTTGGCTGAGTCTGGTATGATTATGTCTGGTCTTTCTCCTGATGGCAGTTTGCCGGAAATTGTCGAGCGGCCAGATCATCCATTCTTTGTGGCGGTACAATTTCATCCGGAACTGAAATCAAAACCATTTGATCCGCATCCATTATTTACTGGGTTTGTGGCGGCATCGATGGAAAAATCCCGCCTCGTATAGGAGGTCCTTATGAGCATATCTATTGGCAATATGACTTGTGGTGATAATCATCCACTTTTGCTCATTGCTGGCCCGTGCCAGATCGAAAGTTTGGATCACGCCCTTTTCTGTGCTGAAAAACTATCAAAGGTGGCAACGGATGCTGGTATGGGGTTTGTTTATAAGTCATCATATGACAAGGCGAACCGCACATCAGCTGGTGCGGCACGTGGCATCGGTATGGATGAAGGGCTGGCCATCATGGCTAAGGTCAAGGATGCTTTTGGCTGTCCAGTGCTAAGCGATGTGCATCTGCCAGATCAATGTGCAACAGCAGCAGAGGTGCTGGACGTAATTCAAATTCCAGCCTTTTTATGTCGGCAGACTGACTTATTATTGGCTGCTGCCAAAACAGGTGCCGTTGTGAACATCAAAAAAGGTCAGTTTCTTGCGCCGTGGGATATGAAACATGTAGCTGCAAAAGTAACAGGTGCGGGTAATGATCGCGTTATGTTGACTGAGCGTGGCACTTCGTTTGGCTATAATACATTGGTATCTGATATGCGCGGTTTGCCCGAAATGGCATCACTAGGTCATCCCATTATTTTTGATGCAACGCATTCGGTACAGCAACCAGGGGGCAAGGGAGGAAGTTCTGGCGGTCAGCGCGAATATGTTCCCGTGCTGGCACGTGCTGCTGTTGCTGTTGGTGTCAATGGCTTGTTTATGGAAAGCCATCAAGATCCTGACAATGCGCCATCAGATGGTCCAAATATGCTTCCAATTGACGCGATGCCGGACGTTCTTGCCGCTTTGATGCGGATCGATGTAGCGCGGCGTGGCTAAATGATTAAGACAAACCCTATAACTCAAACCTTCAGATTCATCAGAAAGTAAAATCATGTCCAGTATAGTCGATATTCAAGCTCGTGAAATTCTTGACTCACGAGGAAATCCAACCGTCGAGGTTGATGTGTTTCTTGAAGATGGAAGTGCTGGTCGTGCCGCAGTCCCATCAGGTGCTTCAACAGGTGCTTATGAAGCAGTCGAAATGCGTGATGGCGATACTGAACGCTATTACGGCAAGGGTGTTCTAAAGGCAGTTGATGCGGTTAATTTTGAAATTTTTGATGCACTTGCTGGGGCCGATGCTTTTGATCAGGCGGGTAATGACCAGGATATGATCGAACTCGATGGTACGGCGAATAAGGGGCGTCTTGGAGCTAATGCCATTCTGGGTGTTTCATTGGCGATTTCCCGGGCAGCAGCTGATTCTGCTGAAATGCCGCTATGGCGTTATCTTGGTGGGGTGAATGCGCATTTACTGCCAGTGCCGATGATGAATATCATCAATGGGGGTGCGCATGCTGATAACGCCCTTGATGCGCAGGAATTCATGGTCATGCCCGTTGGCGCCTCGCATTTCAATGATGGCCTGCGTATGGGCGCTGAAATCTTCCATGCTCTTAAAAAGCTATTGTCTGAAAATGGTTTATCAACAGCAGTTGGTGATGAAGGCGGTTTTGCCCCGGCGATCAATTCAACCGATGAAGCTCTTGGTTATATTACCAAATCAATCGAAGCAGCTGGCTATAAACCAGGTGACGATGTGATGATTGCCGTTGATGCCGCCGCAAGCGAATTTTACAAAGATGGTGAATATCATCTGCAAGGTGAGGGGCGCTCACTTAGCAGTGACGATATGAACAGCATGTGGGCTGACCTGACAGGAAAATATCCAATAAAATCAATTGAAGATCCACTTGATGAAGATGATTGGGATGGTTTTGCTGCATTGACGGCGAAGATCGGAAATAGTGTGCAGATTGTTGGTGATGACCTGTTTGTGACTAACCCTGAACGTCTGTCTCGCGGTATCAATGACGCATCAGCTAACGCCATTCTGATTAAGGTCAATCAAATTGGCACTTTATCAGAAACAATGCAGGCCATTGAGATGGCACAAAAAGCTGGTTTTGGTGTTGTTATTTCGCATCGTTCAGGTGAAACCGAAGATAGCTTTATAGCTGATTTGGCCGTGGCCACTAATGCTGGCCAAATTAAAACAGGCTCATTGTCGCGGTCAGATCGTTTGGCAAAGTACAATCAGCTTTTGCGGATTGAAGAAGAACTTGATCGTACAGCGCTATATGCGGGTACTTCAATCCTGCGTGGTTAGGCTTTTAGCGGCGACTTCTTTTATATAACCATCATATTCGACTCTCGTGTATTGCTGAAAACATCATAGTTTTCAGCGATTCGCATTTTTCTTGACGTCGTGAATCAGCTCTGATTCAATGGTTCCCATTCAAGGGGTTTATCTCCCTGCTGGGATTAATCAAACAGGAGTTGGCCATGTATATTATGAAAAAGTCACTTACCTTTGTGGGTAGTCTTTTTCTATTAGGTACGATGGCGTCTTTTTTTGTTTTTCATACGATTGCAGGCGATAGGGGGATTTTAGCCCAGCCAGAGCTTGAGCGTAAAATTTTGATTGCCGAAGAGCAGCTTGCTTTACTTGAAAAGCATCAATCACATCTGCACCATCGGATATCGCTAATGCAAAATGATGCTATAGACGCTGACATGCTGGCAGAAACGGCACGCGCTGAACTTGGTTTATACTCACCGAATGATGTAATTGTTTCAATTGATATGTCTGAATTGAAATTTTAAGTCGTAATCAAGATTTATGTAATTAACCAAATATTGGTTTATTTAAATAAAATACAATAAAATCAATGAAATAAAATAGTTGCAAAAAATCTATTTTAGCTAAATCTTAGTGCATATTGCAATTGCGTGACGGATTTGTCACGTGCATGGCGGTAGCGGGGTAACTGCGACCAACAGGATGGAGCTAAAAATGGCGACGAAGACCGAAAGCAAACGCAAGAAAGGCCCGGGAAGGCCTCCCAAGTCAGTTGGAACTGGTGTTAACGACATGCCAGCTAAGGACGAACTTGTGAAGATGTTTCGCGATATGCTGCTGATTAGGCGCTTTGAGGAAAAAGCCGGCCAAATGTATGGCATGGGCCAGATAGGTGGTTTCTGTCACCTTTATATTGGTCAGGAAGCTGTTGTTGTTGGTTTACAATCTGCTTCGGTTGAAGGTGACACAGTGGTGACGTCATATCGTGACCATGGTCACATGCTTGCTTGCGGAATGGAAGCTGGCGGCGTTATGGCTGAATTGACAGGTCGAGAGGGTGGATATTCTCGCGGTAAAGGTGGCTCGATGCACATGTTCAGCCGCGAAAAGAATTTTTTTGGTGGTCACGGTATTGTCGGTGCGCAGGTGCCGATTGGCGTTGGTCTTGCTTTTTCGCACAAATATAAAAGCCAAAAAAATGTCTGTATGACCTATCTGGGAGATGGCGCTGTCAATCAGGGACAGGTTTATGAAAGTTTCAACATGGCTGCTTTATGGGATCTGCCATGTTTATTCATAATTGAAAACAACCAATATGGAATGGGTACAGCAGTTACCCGTGCGGCGGCTGGGCGGTCATTGGCTGATCGAGGCATGGCCTATGGTATTCCAGGCAAGCAGGTTGATGGCATGGATGTGCTTGCTGTCCGCGTAGCAGCACTTGATGCGCTTGAACATTGCCGCTCAGGCAAAGGTCCATATATTCTTGAAATGAAAACCTATCGTTATCGAGGTCATTCGATGTCTGATCCGGCAAAATACCGGACTAGGGAAGAGGTCGATACCATGCGTAAGCAACATGATCCGATCGATCAGCTTCGCGAAATTTTGCAGAATCAGGATATAAAGGATGAAGACTTGAAGTCCATTGATGCAGAGGTAAAGGCCATTGTGACTGAGGCAACTGAATTTGCACAGACAAGTCCTGAACCTGACTCGTCCGAGTTATTCACCGACATATTGTTACCATTACCATCCGAAAACACTGACGCGGCGGAGGCGTAATCATGGCTATTGAAATTAAAATGCCTGCTTTGTCGCCGACAATGGAATCGGGAACATTGGCCAAATGGCTTGTTGATGAAGGTGCTGATGTGCGCTCTGGCGACGTGATTGCCGAGATTGAAACAGATAAAGCGACGATGGAAGTCGAAGCAGTAGATGATGGAAAACTTGGCAAGATACTGGTTGCCGCGGGTACTGAAAATGTAGCTGTGAATGCGCCTATCGCTATTTTGCTTGAAGATGGTGATGCGGCTGATGCTACGCCAACAAACAGATCAACATCGGCTGAAACGCCCTCAGCCAGCGCGCCATCTGATGCGGCCACAGCCGAGACTGCTTCTGTATCATCAATCGCACCTGCTGCTCCCACGATTATGGCCGAAACCGAATGGACAGGTGCATCAACGTCGATCACCGTGCGTGAATCCCTTCGCGATGCTATGGCCGAGGAAATGCGCCGTGACGCCAATGTATTTGTCATGGGTGAAGAAGTTGCCGAATATCAGGGTGCCTATAAAGTAACTCAGGGTCTTCTTGATGAATTTGGTGCCCGTAGGGTAATTGATACGCCGATCACCGAACAGGGCTTTGCTGGTCTTGGTGTTGGCGCTGCTTTTGGTGAATTGCGTCCGGTCATCGAATTCATGACTTTCAATTTCGCCATGCAGGCAATTGACCAGATTATCAATTCTGCAGCCAAAACATTATATATGTCGGGTGGTCAGATGGGATGTCCAATCGTGTTTCGGGGACCAAACGGTGCCGCCAGTCGCGTTGCCGCCCAGCATTCACAATGTTACGCAAGCTGGTATGCCCATTGTCCGGGATTAAAGGTGGTGTCACCTTGGTCTGCGGCTGATGCTAAAGGGTTGCTTAAATCTGCTATCCGCGATCCAAACCCAGTGATTTTTCTTGAAAATGAGGTCATGTATGGCCAGTCATTTGAGGTGCCGGACGATGATGATTGGACGGTGCCAATTGGTAAGGCAAAAATTGTTCGCGAAGGCAGTGATGTTACCTTGGTTGCCTTTTCGATCATGGTCGGACGCGCTTTACAGGCGGCTGATACGCTGGCTGAGATGGGCATCAGTGCCGAGGTTGTTGACCTGCGGACAATCCGTCCGCTGGATATCGATACGATCGTTACTTCAGTCAAGAAAACATCGCGGCTTGTGACCTGTGAAGAGGGATTTCCGTTTGCTGGTATCGGCTCGGAACTGGCTATGCAGGTCATGGAACAGGCCTTTGACTGGCTTGATGCCCCGATTGCCCGTGTGACGGGTAAGGATGTACCGATGCCATATGCTGCTAACCTTGAAAAACTTGCCCTTCCGCAGGTGGATGACGTCGTTGCGACGGCTGTTGCCACATGCGAAGGCTTCAAAGGAGCTTAATCATGGCTGTTGAAATCAAAATGCCAGCTCTGTCACCAACAATGGAAGTTGGCACATTATCAAAATGGATGGTGGCTGTTGGTGATGATGTGCGTTCGGGAGATGTGATTGCCGAAATTGAAACCGATAAGGCGACAATGGAAGTTGAAGCGGTTGATGATGGTAAAATGGCGCAAATCGCTGTGGCTGATGGGACTGAAAATGTACCTGTAGGGACTGTCATCGCAAGGCTTGCCGAAGATGGTGAAGATGTTGCCGCTTTTGCATCGGCAACGCCGCAACCTGCCGCGCCTGCCTCTGTTGTGGATGAAGACAAAGTAGCGGTTCAAGATGCACCTGCCGCAGAAGCACCGACCCCAACCCCAACCCCCGTATCTGTTTCAAAGCCGACACAAGCTACCCCAACTCAATCTTCTGATGCACGTATTTTTGCCAGTCCGTTGGCACGGCGCATAGCGGCGGATAAAGGTGTTGATCTTGGTAGTTTGACGGGCAGTGGTCCGCATGGCCGTATTTTACGACGTGATGTCGAGGGGGCGTCTGCTTCGGTATCAATGACGGGGGTAACAGCATCACCAATGGTGACCAAAGGCGTTGACGAACAAGGTGTCAGTACATTGCTGCCTAACAATCAAATGCGCAAGATTATCGCATCACGCTTGCAGGAATCCAAACAGACAGCCCCGCATTTCTATCTCACAGTTGATTGTAATATCGATACGTTGCTGGAATCACGCAAAACCATGAACGAAATGGCCGATGAGGGTATAAAGATTTCGGTCAATGACATGGTGATCCGTGCGGCGGCAATGGCCTTAATCAAGGTGCCAGCGGCGAATGCGTCATGGGAAGGCGACAACACACGCATGTTCCAAAATGCCGATATTTGTATGGCGGTGGCGGTTGATGGCGGATTGGTCACGCCGGTGATTTGGGCAGCCGAAAGCAAAGGCCTGTCTGAACTATCGACAATTAGCCGTGATCTGGCAACGCGGGCACGCGATGGCAAGCTGGCGGCCGAAGAATTTACCGGTGGTAGCTTTACCATTTCCAATCTTGGCATGTTTGGGGTGCGTGAATTTGCAGCGGTGATTAATCCGCCACAAGGTGCGATCCTAGCAGTTGGAGCAGGCGAGCAACGCCCGGTTGTGATTGATGGGAATTTGAGCGTGGCGACGATGATGAGTGTGACCTTGTCATGCGATCACCGTGCGGTTGATGGTGCGGTTGGTGCTACATGGCTTCAGGCCTTTAAAGGCTTTATCGAAAACCCAGTTACGATGTTGCTGTAATGTCTATCACTAAACGTATGATTTAAGGTATTAATATGGCTGAAATAAAATCTGACAATAAGACGTTTGATATTATAGTAATTGGTGGTGGGCCAGGTGGTTATGTTGCGGCGATCCGCGCGTCTCAACTTGGCATGAAAGCAGCTGTCGTTGAGCGTGAGCATCTTGGTGGTGTCTGTCTGAATTGGGGCTGTATTCCGACCAAGGCATTGTTGCGGGCGGCTGAATTACGCCATTCGATCGATGAGATGAAAGAATTTGGCATCACCATATCGGGTGAAGTCAGTATCGATCTGCCAAAAGTGGTTAAACGTTCACGCAAGGTGGCTGACCGCCTGTCGATGGGGGTGTCGCATCTTCTTAAGAAGAATAAGGTCACAGTGTTTAAAGACGAAGCCAAGATTGGCGTTAAAAAGGGCGCAATGCGAGCAGTTACCTTGGCAGATGGCACATCACTTGAAGCCAAACATGTGATTATCGCCACTGGGGCACGGGCGCGGTCATTGCCGGATATTACGCCCGATGGCACAACCATTCTGACCTATAAAGAGGCGATGGTGCCTGAGACGATGCCAAAATCGCTCATCATCATTGGTTCGGGCGCGATTGGTTCTGAATTTGCGTCTTTCTATCATGATATGGGCGTTGCGGTGACCTTGGTCGAGGCGATGGATCGCATCCTGCCGGTTGAAGATCCAGAAATTTCGGCGATTGTGCAAAAGGCCTTTGTCAAACGTGGCATGAAGGTGATAACGGGCGTCAAGATGGCGTCGTTAGAAAGTGATGGTAAACGTGTTACCGCCACATTTGATGGCGCGCAAGATGCCGTGACAGCTGATCGTGCCATTCTGGCGGTTGGTATTATCGGTAATACCGAAAATTTGGGTCTGGACAACACCAAAGTCAAAGTTGATCGTGGTCATATTACGACGAATCAATGGGCGGAAACTGGCGAGGACGGTGTCTATGCGATTGGTGATGTGACGGGCCCACCTTGGCTGGCGCATAAGGCCAGTCATGAAGGGATTATCTGCGTTGAAAAGATCGCTGGTGAAAAAGATGTGCATGCGATTGGCGCAGGGGCAGTGCCAGGCTGTACCTATTGCCGCCCACAGGTGGCGTCAGTTGGCATGACCGAAGCGGCGGCCAAAGAGGCTGGCCATAAAATCAAGGTTGGACGCTTTCCGTTTGTTGGCAACGGCAAGGCAATTGCGATGGGTGATGATCAGGGGCTTATCAAGACAATCTTTGACAATAAGACAGGTGAGTTGCTGGGTGCACATATGGTTGGCCCCGAAGTGACCGAACTGATTCAGGGCTATGCAATCGCGCGTACATTAGAAGCCACCGAGGCGGAATTGATGCAAACGATCTTCCCACATCCAACGCTTTCTGAAGCGATGCATGAGTCAGTCCTTGACGCTTATGGCCGCGCTATCCACATGTAGGGTAGAAGTTATCACATTGGCCACTATTAAAATATGCATGTAAGGTAGGTCTTATGCCTCAAGTCAATCACACGAAAGGTGCTGCACGGCATCCAGAAAAGCGCCGCAACGAAGATCGCCCTCAACCGCGGCGTCCCGAATGGTTGCGTGTAAAAGCACCTGTTTCAGCTGAATATCAGGAAACACGCGCTTTGATGCGTGATTTGAATTTGGTGACTGTATGCGAAGAGGCTGCCTGTCCAAATATAGGTGAATGCTGGGCGCAAAAGCATGCAACAATGATGATTTTGGGTTCGGTATGTACACGCGCGTGTGCTTTTTGCAATGTCGCCACGGGGCGACCTGATTTGCTGGATCCGCATGAACCCGAGAACGTGGCTGCGGCTGTCGCCAAGCTAGGTTTGCAGCATGTGGTGATTACCTCGGTTGACCGTGATGATCTTGACGATGGCGGGGCTACGCATTTTGCACAGACCATAACGGCGATCCGCACTGCGTCACCTGGCACAACGATTGAAGTTCTGACGCCTGATTTTCTGCGTAAGGATGGGGCATTAGAAATTGTTGCCGAAGCCCGTCCTGATGTTTTCAATCATAATATGGAAACAGTTCCCCGGCTGTATCCAACGATACGTCCTGGTGCGCGATATTTTCATTCGCTTTCTACACTGCAAAAGGTAAAGCAAATAGACGGGACAATCTTCACCAAGTCAGGCATCATGGTTGGGCTTGGCGAAACAGACGAAGAAGTTGGGCAGATTATGGATGATCTGCGAAGTGCCGATGTTGACTTTATGACTATAGGTCAATACCTACAGCCAACACCAAAACATGCCCAGCTTGATCGGTTTGTTGAGCCAGAGACATTTGCGCGCTATGCAAAGCAGGGTAAAGCAAAAGGGTTTCTTCTTATGTCATCCACACCACTTACCCGTTCGTCCTATCACGCCGATGCAGATTTTGCAGCCTTGCAAAGCGCCCGAAACGCCTCGCTTGCCTCAGCCTAATGACTGTTCATGCTGAAAAACGGGTGGTGCCACACACCCCTGAACAGCTTTATGCGTTGGTTCTTGATGTGCAGAAATATCCTCAATTCCTGCCATGGTGTCTCGCCGCGCGTGTGAAATCACAAAATGAAAGTGAGCTCACGGCCGATCTGATCATTGGCTTTAATATGTTCCGCGAGACCTTCACATCCTTTGTGGAATTTGATTCTAATAAGTTTGAAATCAATGTCCGCTATGCCGAAGGGCCATTCAAACATCTTACAAATAATTGGCGGTTCCTACTGCATGAAGACGGATGCGAAATCGACTTTTATGTTGAGTTCGAATTTAATTCCCGCCTTTTGCAATCGGTTATCGAAACATTATTTACTGAGGCTGTGCGCCGTATGGTGCGTGCATTTGAAACGCGTGCTGACGAACTTTATAATAAGAAAATTATATAGATTTATATATTATTCAGTAATTTAAGAATCGTTTCTAAAGCGTATTGTAAGGCGTCTTTTCGGATGCTGTCACGATCTCCGTTAAACAGATGTTTCAATGATTGTGCTGGCTTGTCGCGTGTTTGAACGCCAAAATAGACAAGCCCGACTGGTTTATCAACACTGCCACCGCCTGGGCCAGCTATGCCCGTAATGGATATAGCAATGATGGATTTTGGCGCATGGCTTAGAACACCATTTACCATTTCGATGGCTGTTTCGGATGATACAGCACCATGCATTTCAAGTGTTTCACGTGAAACGTCAAGCATATCGATTTTGGCATCATTGCTGTAGGTTACAAAGCCTCGATCAAAAACGGCTGACGAGCCAGCAATATCGGTCAGGCTGGCGGCAACCATTCCACCAGTACAGGACTCGGCAAGTGAAATCATAACTTCTTTCACTTTTGCCGTCTTAATGATGGCGCTGGCATGCGCTTTAATATCGGTTGCGTTGGCGCTCATAGTCCTGCCCCCTGCAAGAGATGATAGATCGCTAGGATTATTGCCCCTGCAAAAACGCCAGCCACAAGGTCATCCGCCATTACACCTGTGCCACCAGCGATCTTTTCGGCCATACCTATAGGGCCAAGCTTGGTAATATCGAAAAACCTGAACAGAACAAAGGCTATGGCTATCCATGCGCAATAGGCAGGCCAGTTAAGATCAGTCGGGATTACAAGAAGTGGTATCCATTGTCCGGCTACCTCGTCTATGATGACTTCGGGAGCATCTTTTTTTCCGGTATCTCGACAATAGATATTGGCGGCTTTAATCCCAACGAAAATGATAATCAGCAGTGCAAACTCAAGTAGATAAGCAGATATCTGCATGAAAGCGACACCGCTAATGACGCCCGCAAGCGATCCCCATGTTCCGGGCGCTGGGCGAAGATGCCCAATTGGGCCTAACGTGGCTAATTGATGCCAAAGGTTGTTCCTGCTCATGATGAAACAGCAACGTTATAGCAGATGCTGGCGGTTGCTTGGGCGGCTATACCTTCACGACGTCCTGTAAAGCCCAAGCCTTCGGATGTTGTCGCTTTGACGGCAATACGTCCTATTTCAAGACCAGTGATTTCGGCTATACGAACGCGCATAGCATCACGATGAGGGGTGATTTTCGGATATTCACATATCAATGTCAGATCAAGATGCATGATTGACGCGCCAGCTTTGTGGCATCGATCAACTGCATAGCTTAAAAACGTTGCGCTATCAGCATCTTTCCATTTGTCATCACTTGGCGGGAAATGTGATCCAATATCACCATCGGCCAAAGCCCCGAATAGCGCATCGCACAAAGCATGAAGACCAACATCACCATCTGAATGCGCGGTGAGACCATATTCGCTTTCTACCGAAATGCCGCATAGGGTAATGGGGCCAGGCATGTCGCCGAACCTATGCACATCAAAGCCGTTGCCAAGTCGAATATCCATCATCGATCCAGTATTCTGTCCGTTTCCATCAAGGCGGGAGAGGGACTCCAGAATTGTGAAATCTTCCTCATAGGTCAACTTCATAAGTGATCGTGCGCCGCTGATGGTTGCTACATTCAACCCAGCAGCCATTGCAATGCTTGCGTCATCGGTGGCGGTTTCATGTGCTGGATTGACATAAAGTGGTGCAATGGCCTGAAAGTGGAATAATTGTGGCGTTTGCGCGGCGCTAACCTTGTCGCGATCAATGACATTGGTAATAAGATCATCTTTGACCTGTTTCATGCTATCAGAAATA
>JABJBD010000192.1 GCA_018668795.1 Candidatus Puniceispirillum sp.
CAGCCTTTCGCCGCCAGCATCCGGCGTTGAACGCGCCTGATACGCGCCAGATCAGCCATTATCTTTGCCCAGCGTAATATGCGGCATCACGCCCTCCTTGATCCCTCATAGAATAAACGATAAACGAAATAAACGCAACAATCGAAATAAACGAATCAAACACTCTGATCGCGTCCCTACCCGTTTTGATATTTGATATATGGTTTTTATAACTGGAATGCGGATTCGGAATGGGAATCAGGCGCGCCGCGTTATGATGTGCCCTCATCAAGGTCAATCGGCACACCAGGCAGATTTTTGGCTGAGCGGATCGACAAGGCGGTTTTCACGTGGCTGACATTTGTCGCTGGCGTCAGCTTGCTGGTCAGGAATTTCTGGAAATCATCCCAGTCCCGCGCCACGATCTTGAGCACGAAATCAGTTTCGCCCATAAGCATATGGCACTCCCGCACCTGCGGCCATGCGCTGACCAGCTCTTCGAAATCCTGCAGATCGCTCTCGGCCTGGCTGGTCAGCCCGACAAAGGCAAATACATTGACGCCATAGCCCATCGCATCGGCATCGATATCGGCATGATAGCCCTTGATGATGCCGGCATCTTCCAGCCCGCGTACTCGGCGCAGGCATGGCGGTGCCGAAATGCCCGCACGTTTGGCAAGGTCGACATTGGTGATACGGCCATCTTCCTGAAGATCATGCAGGATTTGCCGATCAACATTATCGATTTTTATTTTGCCCGTCATAATGCACCTGTCATTTTGCTTGTCATATTTTCCATCATGAACATGTTCAGCCGAACCAAAGCCAGCATCATGGCTATGGGCGACTGATACGCCCGTTCGATATTATGTCCAATATCATACCCGACATTACACCCGCACATAAAATTAACCAAGATAATTGCGTAAGAATATTGCGCGAACCTGTCCCTGATATTACACATAGTTATCGATTTACCCGCCATGCACGGGCTATTACTATCTGCCCTGCCTCACGCTTTATTTGATTTTGAAATTTGATTTTGACCGTGAGGGGGGGTGGGGAGTAGCTTTGACATGACCTTCGATCGCTTTTGACCTGAAAGATTTCACCGTGACAAATACCGTGACAAATACCGCCGCAACGCCAGATGTATGGATTATCAGTGATGGCACTGCGGGTATGCGTTTGCAAGCGCTGGCATTGGCTGAGGCAATGGGCTGGACAGCTGCTTCCGGCTTTCGTGATATTATCGTAACGCCGCGCCAGCCTTTGCGTAGCCTGCCGCGCCTTGGTCGCCTATCCTATTTCGGCTCGATGCCTATGCTGGCACCACTACTGCCTATGTCATCGCCAGCACTACCACTTGCAAGCGCGGGATACCCTGACATTGTGATCACCTGTGGGCGGCGTATGGCAGGTCTGTCGATTGCCATGCGGCAAAGCGCACGCGCCAAAGGCCAGCCGATGAAAACGATTCATATTCAGGATCCGCGGCTTGATCCCGCCTGTTTCGACATTCTGCTGGTGCCTGCGCATGATCCTGTCCGTGGTGACAATGTCATTGTCTCGACCGGATCGCTCAACCGCCTGACGCCGGAAACAATAGCCGACGCCGCCCGCACGCTTGCGCCAAAATGGAAAAATGCTGCCTTTCCGCGCGTTGTGGTGATGCTTGGCGGCGATAACCGGCGCTATAAGATTTCACCTGCCATGGCCAGCCGCATGGTGGCAAGGCTTGATGCTTTTGCCCGCCAGACCAGGGCCAGCTTGGCTATCGTGCCATCACGCCGCACCCCGCCTGATCTGATCCGGCAGCTGACCGAAACCCTCGCGCTGAATGATACGCACACGCGCCACCGCCTTGCCACGCCGCAGGATGCCAATCCCTATCCGGGTATTCTGGGCATTGCCGATGCGATTATCGTCACCTCGGACTCGGTCAATATGACCAGCGAGGCCGCCATCACCGGCACCCCTGTCATGGTCGCCGACTGGCATAGCGATATCGCCACCAGTGATGCCCCCACCAGCGCAACAACCAGTTCTGCTCATTCGACGATCGAAACCGGCCGCCTTGCCGCCTTTCATGATGCGATGATGCGTGGCGGGCATACGGTGCCGCTTGGCGATGTGATCCCCGATCATGACTTTATCCCGCTTGATGACATGCCAGCCATCTGCGCCCAGCTCACCAACATGCTGGCACGGGGTTAGAGTTTCAAAAATTTACCATTTTCATTAACGTTAAATTAACCTTTATTTTCTATCCTCTCCTATGTGTCACATAATCTGGCACTCAAGATAGGGGAGATAAGACGAATGAGATTATTTGTAACACATATGCATGGCTTCACGCCAAAAACATGGCCTGTCGTATCATTCAGAAGTGAAAAAACAGCTGTTGATTTAGCACGCAGTTTTGGTTCAAAGGACTTTGTGATTTATGTGGGTAGCAAAGCAGGAGAATCAGGAGACCAAGGAAAGATTCTAGGAAGTGCAAAGCTACTTGATCGGACTGTAGTGCGCACAGAACCCCTTATTAAGGCTGATGCTGGATGCTATAAAGATGGTGAATTTCGTTGGCCATTTGGCATAAAGATTAAACAAGCTTGGCTCGTTACCTCACCCAGACCTGATGCAAAGCCAATCATTGGTGAAAAATTCAGTCATGCACCGTATTCTGGATTTTACATCATAGAAGATCAAGAAACGGTCTCAGCGATTCTTAACTTAAATTATGTCGAAGTTCCTATGTGAAAACGTCCAACTCATTCAAAATAATGAAAGAATTACATTCAAGAATAACAACCCTTGATTGCGTCAGTAGACTGTCACTTCATTTTTTATAGTAAGATATCAAAAGATGCCAATGAGCATAAAATGCAAATCAAATCTGTAAAATACGCTTCGAAGTTAGGAATTATTTTGATCTTTGCATTAGCGGGGATCACAAAAGCTAGCGCAACCACTTTAGAATTCAAGAATGCCAAAGATTTTTGGGCAAAAGCTGGCAAAGAAGAACTGTTAAAGGATTTGAAAGATCCAATGTCAGCGCAAATATCTAAACTATGCTTCGTAAATGGGCTCAAAGATGGCTACATCGTAACTGGTGAAATAAATGCCAAGAACTCTTTCGGCGGATATACTGGATTTAAAGAATTTATGGTGGTGTACGCTAGTTTGACTAGCTGGCAACCTTTTGCCATGATTCGCAATGAGCCTATATTCTTTTCTTTGTTTGATCTCTCCAAACCCGCTTGCCGTTAAATATTTTGAGACGGTAATTGAAGCGTCAGCCCAATCCACCTAAAAATACAGCGTTCGCGGGTCGTCGAACGTCATATCGGCATA
>JABJBD010000151.1 GCA_018668795.1 Candidatus Puniceispirillum sp.
ATGTTTGCCTTGCCAGCCAATACCGGCGCTTTGCCCCAGCGGCTTTTCCATCAAGGGCGCGGTATCGACAAACACCTTGACCTGCCAGCCTGATTTAGCCGCCAGCCGCCCGGCCAGTTGTTTCAGCTTGCCTTTGATTACCTCATGATAATCACGCCCGCGCGCATAGACCGAAATATTGCCTTTGTCCCGCGCATCCAGATTGCCCATTGGATCATGGTCAGGGCCATAATTCATCCCCAAAACAATCGCGGTGCGGGCATCTTGCCACATCGATTGCGGTTGCTGGCGCCTATCGGCTGTATCGCGCAACCAGCCCATGTCGCCTTCATAATGATCATCCAGAAATTGCGCCAACCCGTCGGTGGTATGGGCGGAATGCTTGGCTTTTGTGATCCCGACATCGGCAAAGCCTGCCGCCTGTGCATCGGCCAGCAACCATGCTTTCAGCTTGTGCATATCATGTGAAACCACAGGCGTTGACATCAAAACTCCTTACCAGCACCCATCGGGATTTAGGGATCAAGCGGATCTATATCACCAAGGCTCTGGGTAGCATGAAAGGTTTTTTCAAATTGCGCAAATGTGCCAGCCTCGATTGCCGCCCGCATATCAGCCATCAGATCCTGATAATATTGGATATTATGCCAACTCAACAGCATCAGCCCCTGCACTTCATCGGCTTTGAACAGATGATGCAGATAGGCGCGCGAAAACCGCGAACAGGCCGGACAGCTACAGGCCTCATCAACAGGGCGGTTATCTTCGGCATGGCGCGCATTCTTGATATTGATTGCGCCGCGGCGGGTAAAGCCCTGCCCGGTACGCCCCGAACGCGTTGGCAGAACACAATCGAACATATCAACGCCGCGTGCCACCCCGCCAACCAGATCGGACGGCTTGCCAACCCCCATCAGATAGCGCGGCTTGTCTGCCTGCATCAAAGGCGTGGTGAACTCCAGCGCCTCGAACATCGCGTCTTGCCCTTCGCCCACGGCCAGACCGCCAATGGCATAGCCTTCAAAGCCAATATCGGCCAAGGCCGCCACTGACTCGGCGCGTAAATCGGCAAAAACCGACCCTTGCACGATCCCAAATTGCCCATAGCCTTTGCGTGGTACAAAAGCATCGCGTGATCGCTTGGCCCACCGCATTGACAGCCGCATAGACTCTGCCGCAACGGCCTTTTCTGCTGGATATGGCGTACATTCATCAAAAGCCATAGTGATCGTCGCATCCAGCAGATGCTGAATTTCGGTTGATCGTTCGGGGGTCAGCCGGTGCTTGCTACCGTCCAGATGCGATTTAAAGGTCACACCATCTTCATCCAGCTTGCGAAGTGGGCCTAGCGACATCACCTGAAAGCCGCCAGAATCGGTCAATAAAGGGCCATCCCAGCCCATCATTTTGCGCACCCCGCCAAGCCGCCCGACACGTTCGGCGCCTGGCCGCAACATCAGATGATAGGTATTTGCCAGAATGATGCTGGCACCTGTCGATTTCACCGACTCAGGCATCATGCCTTTGACGGTGGCGGCGGTACCAACCGGCATGAAAACCGGCGTTTCGACAACACCCCATGCGGTGTTCAGGCGGCCTCGTCGTGCGGTGCCATCGGTGCCAATCAGACTATAGGAAAATGCGGTCATTTTCATTCCGTTTCGGCTTGTGCAGGTTGATTATGCGCTAAAAGATTATGCGATAAGAGGCAGGCATCGCCATAGGAAAAGAACCGATAGCCTTGTTCAATCGCATGCTCATAGGCGGCCATGATCGGGGCATATCCAGCAAACGCACTGACCAGCATCAGTAATGTCGATTTTGGCAGATGAAAATTTGTCATCAGCATATCGACTACATTGAATTCAAACCCGGGCGTAATGAAAATATCCGTCTCGCCGGTAAATGCACCAATATGGCCTAGCGCGGCATAGCTGGCTTCCAGAATACGCAGGCTTGTCGTCCCCACCGCAACAACGCGTCCCCCTGACTTTTTGGTGGCCATGATTTTGGCGGCAACCTCTGGCGAAATCGCACCCCATTCGGAATGCATTTTATGCTCGGCGATATTTTCAACTGTCACAGGCAAAAATGTGCCTGCTCCCACATGCAATGTCACCGCCGCAATCTCCACGCCCTTTGCCTGTAACGCCTTGTTCAGCCCATCGGTAAAATGCAGACCCGCCGTTGGCGCCGCCACCGCCCCGCGCTGGCTGGCAAAGATGGTCTGGTAGTTATCACGATCACTGTCAAGCACACCATCAGGCCGCGCGATATAGGGCGGCAATGGCATCGTGCCATATCTATCCAGCCCCGCATTCAGCCTGTCGGATTCTAGCGCATTACCTGAAACCGGATCGATAAAACCAAGCACAACATCACCGCCAGCCCCCCGTCCCAGAACGCGCGCAGCAAAATCAGTGGCAAAGATAATAACGTCATCAGGGCGGCATTTCTTGGCTGGCTTGGCAAATACCCGCCAGACCGCATCCCTCTCATATTTATGTAATGTCACGCTGATTTTGGCATCTCCGCGCTTGCCCACAAGCCGGGCCGGAATAACCGACGTATCATTGACGATCAACAGATCGCCTGCCTGCAACAGATCGGGCAGATCACCAACAAGACGATCAGCTATGCCACCGCCTGACATATCCAGCAATCTGGCACTATCACGCGGATTTGCAGGGGCTACGGCGATCCGCTCTGGCGGCAGATCAAAATCAAAATCAGAAAGTTTCATAAGCCTATTCAAAAATCTGCAAAATACCGACAACCGTCGCCTGATCGTCAACCACAACAAGACATTGAACCCGCGCTTCCAGCATCTTTTCTTCGGCGGCACTCATCATCGCATCGGGCGTGATCGTCAACGGGTCGGCACTGGCCACATCGCCAACACGCGCACCTGCCAGATCGGCACCTGACACCAGCAAACGGCGCAGATCACCATCTGTCAAAACCCCTTCAAGCTGGGTGGGCGTGCCAATAAGCGTCAGACCAAGCCGCCCTTCGGTCATGGTAATCAGGGCATCCTGAACCGTGCTTTCCGCATCAACAAAAGGCAGATTATCAACGCGCATCCGGTCACGCACATGCGTCAGCAAGCGACGCCCCAAAGCCCCGCCAGGATGCGTTGCGGCAAAATCGGCCGCTTCAAAACCACGCTTTTCCATCAAGGCAACCGCCAGCGCATCGCCTAGCACCATTGTATTCAGGCTCGACGTTGTCGGAGCCAGATTGAGTGGACAGGCCTCGCGGTCAACCGATATATCAAGCGCAATTTCGGCCTCGCGCGCCATCGTACTATTGGCATTGCTGGTAAAGGCGATAATCCGCGCATCAAGTCGCTTTAACGCTGGCAGCAAACGAATGATTTCCTCGGTTTCACCTGAATGTGACATCAGTAAAACAACATCACCGCGCCGCACCATCCCCAGATCACCGTGGATCGCCTCGGCAGGATGCAAAAACAATGATGGTGTGCCTGTTGACGCCAGCGTGGCCGCAATTTTCCGGCCAACCAGACCCGATTTGCCCATGCCGCACACAACCACATGACCTGTCGTATCCAGCATCATATCAACCGCCGCGCTAAACCCGTCGCCAAGTCCTTTTTCAAGCCGCGTCAATGCCTCATGATAGGCGGTAAAAAGCTCTTGCGCTGCTGTTATAGCATCACTTGCCATTATTGATCCTCATATCCGCCAATATTTATATACCTAGTCTTTATATATCTAACCTTCATATCCATAGTGTCTATGTACCGCGCACAAGCATCAATCACAAGTCATCAATCACAAGATGCACAGGTGGTTTTTATCACATCAACCTCACCAGACGCCCTCAGATACAGCTATCACCTCATGGCGACAGCGCGCTAGATATGCGCTTGCGCAATAGCAAAATCTTCGGGGCGGTTCAGATTCATGAACGGGTCTGGCGTGCCTTCAAATGGCACCACGGCACAATGATAGCGCTTGGTAAAATCATCAATCTTGCGCACATCCTGATCGACCAGCGCATGTCGCAGATCAGCCGCCAGCGCAACTGGCCAGATCGCAAATACCGGATGCCGCCTGTCTTGTGAAGATGCCTGGGCAATATATGCCCCCGCATCAACCAGACCAGCCACCAGACGGGCTGGCAAATCACGCGGCAGAAACGGCGCATCGGTGGCAAGGCTGATAATATGGGTAACATTCGGATGTGTGCTTGCCGCCCATTCCAATCCGGTCAATATCCCTGCCAGCGGTCCAGCAAAACCCGTAACCACATCACCGCGTACAGGCAGATCAAAGCTGGCGTAACGCGCCGGATCACCATTGGCATTCAATAATATTGGCGCATTGCCTATATCAATCCGGTTAAGCACATGCTGTAAAAGCGGCTTTCCGTCCAGAAGCATCAGATTTTTATCACCGCCGCCCATGCGCCTTGATTGACCACCAGCCAGAAGCAAAAACCCCAGACAATCAGCCGCCTCAAGATCAGAAACTAGAGACATACTCATGTCTCTTGCTGGGCACGTTGGCGCGACGGGCTATCGGCAAATTCCGCATCAACCGCACCACCCGTTTCAATATCAAAATCGATCCGTTGCTGTCCGGCAAGCGCGATAAAGCGTTTGCCTTTGGCACGCCCGATCAGCGTCAAATCCGCCTGCCGTGCCAGCTCGACAGCCGCGGCGGTAAAGCCCGAACGCGATACCAGAACGGGAATCTGCATCTGTACAGCCTTGATAACCATTTCGGTGGTCAAACGCCCAGTTGTGTAAAAAATCTTATCCTGCGGGGTGACCTTATTCAGAAACATCCAACCAGCAATTTTATCAACCGCATTATGCCGCCCTATATCTTCCATATAGACAAGCGGCGCATCCGCCTTGCACAGCACACATCCATGTATCGCACCCGCGCTCAGATACAAACTGGGCGTCGTATTGATCGCTTTTGACAGGCCAACAAGCCAGCTTGCCTTGAATCGCGCATCAGGGCTAAGTGTTATATCATCAAACCGTTCCATCATATCGCCATAGGCCGTGCCTTCGGCACAACCGCTAGTACGGATTTTACGCTTCATTTTGGCTTCAAAATCGGTCTCGCGTGCGGTGCGAACGATACAAACACCCAGATCATCATCAATATCGATGCTGGTGATGTCATCATCATGGCGCAGCATATTCTGGTTCAGAAAATAACCAACAGCCAGTTCAGGCACCCAGTCACCCAACGTCATTGATGTCACGATTTCCTGATTATTCAGAAACAGCGTTATCGGTTTTTCGGTAACAACAGGCAAATTGATCGGCTGACCAGCTTCATTAAGGCCAGCAACATTTACCGTCAGACCATCCGCATCTGGCTCAGGTGCGATCAACATGGATGGCACATTCTTTGATTTATCATTCATGCCACAACAGTGGCCGAAACACCCCTCCACTTTCAAGCCCCTTATATGAAAATAGTTATGCTAATATGCCTATTTCCAGCGCCCTAATTTTGCCTTTACCTAAAAAACTGATTATGCTCATGTCATTGGCGCAGTCTTTATCATCTCTATCGGCATCATGGGCGCGCAGGGCAGCAGGTTTGTAATGAAGATTCACTTTAACGCATCAAATCATGATCTGGCCAAAATGCGCCTGCAACAGCTTGTTGAACTTTATGGTCATAACGCGCTTGCTGACGCCACGCATATCGTCGCGCTTGGTGGTGATGGGCATATGCTGAACGTTTTGCATGAAACCATGGCATCGGGCTTGCCTGTTTTTGGGATGAATTGCGGGCATCTTGGCTTTCTGATGAACCATTATGCCAGTGCCGAACTGCCAGAACGCATCGCCGCCGCCGAAGGTGCGCCCATTCATCCTTTGCGCATGACCACCACCGACACGAATGGCCAAGCGCATGAAGCACTGGCGATCAACGAAGTGTCATTATTGCGGCAAACACATAACGCCGCGCATATCAATATTGCTGTTGATGGGAAAAACAAGCTGGAACAGCTGATCTGTGATGGTGTGTTGCTGGCTACCGCTGTCGGTTCAACCGCCTATAACCTCTCGGCGCATGGTCCGGTCATTCCGCTTGGCACCGAATTGATGGCCTTGACGCCAATCTCGCCTTTCCGCCCAAGACGCTGGCGTGGGGCGTTGCTTCCTGAAACATCCGCCGTCGCGCTGACAAATCTCGAACCTGATTTCAGGCCACTTAGCGTCAGTGCTGACAGCACCGAATTTCGCAATGTCAAAAGCGTATCCGTTGTTCAGGCACGTGATATCACCTTGAATTTGCTATATGATCCGGGGTTCTCTCTGACCGAACGTGCCATTCAGGAGCAATTTTTGGTTTAATCTCGCTGTTCATGATTTATTAACACATTGCAGTCTATAATATCGGATAATCAGCCTATTGATTTGATGGAGCAGATAGCATGACACAGGATACCCCCGACAAGCCGTCACAATGTGCACATATCAGCCTTCCCAGAGCGCGTTCGATTCTGGCCGAAAAAACCGTAAATGAAATCTCACAAAGATTTGCCAGTTTTTTTGAACATGGCACCCTCAAAGTTGAACTCTATGAACCCGTAAAAGCTGATTATCAAACCCCGCATCGTCAGGACGAGGTCTATATCATCCTTGATGGAACTGGGATTTTTGAAATGGCTGACGAACGCGTCCCGTTTGCCCCGGGTGATTTTCTGTTTGTTGCCGCTGGTGTACCGCACCGCTTTACCCAGTTTGGCGACAGCATGACAACATGGGTTATTTTCTATGGCCCTGATGGCGGTGAAGTGGCCTAATGCAGCGCCAGACATTTATCAGCCTCTATTTTCTTGGCATTTTTTTGCAGGCAGGTGCTTATGGGCTGACCTTTTTGCTACCTGCTTTATTTGCCCGTTTTGGCGGCAATGAAGCCGATGTCGGCTTTGTCTTGGCACTAACGGCGATAGCGACATTAATCGTTGTCATTTATTCGGGTCACATCACGGCTGTGACAGGTCTTATGCCCACTATCGCCATTGCAGGTGGCCTGATTACGCTGGCAGGTCTGTTATTTGGGCTGGCGCGTGAAACAGGTCTTATTGTTCAATCGGCTGGCCTATTATTGGGCGCCGGCTGGGGCTTGTTCTACACCTTGACACCGGTGGCACTGAATCGGGTCATTCACCCACATGAACGGATACAGTATTTCACCCTTTTATCGGTATTCATCATGGCGGGTTTTGGTCTGACGCCTGTATTTGGCGCGGTCTTGACGCGGCTTGGTTTTGACATTGGCCTGACCTTTTTGGCTACAGCTGGCTTATGCGGGGCAAGCACCATTCTATTTTTCTGGCTGACCCGCCCTATGCGCGCCTTGACCATTGAAAAGCAGATTGTTGATAAAACCAGACTGACAATTACCGCCATCAAGGATGTGATGACCTCACGTGCCGCCATTCCGATTGCCATGGTTGGCATTGGAGCCAGCGTTTTTGCAGGCGTCACCAATTTCCAGATAGTTTATGCCGACGCGCAAAACCTTGCCTATGCCGATTATTTTCTGGCCTATACGGTCACCGTCATCGTCTGCCGTGTGATCTTTGCACAATTTATGGGCGGTCGCTCGCCTTATGCGGTGATCGCGCTCTTGCTTGGCGTTATGGGGCTCAGTGTCATGCTGTTTATTATACAGCAAAGCAGTGTCTTTCTCTATGTGCTTGGGGCGATATTATTTGGCATTGGCTATGGTGTTTCCTATCCGATCATCAAGGCGATGGCGGCGAATGAGGCCAATCCAGAAATCTTGCCGCAAACATTACAATTATTTGGCCTGTCCTATTTTATCGGTGTCTTCGGCTTTCCCTTTGTCGCTGGTCATATGATCGTTCAGGGCGGCATGGCTATATTGCTTTGGACAGCTTTTGGTCTGGCCATTCTGGAATGCGCGCTTGCCAGTGGCCGCTTTTTCAAGCGCCTATAATCCTAACCACCACCTAAAAACGCATCCACCCGTTTCCATATATCAGCAATCACATCGGGTGTTTCGTTCAGCAATTCATGCCGCGCGTCGTCATAGTCATGCCGCGTCAGGCGGGGCAAACAAGCCAGCATCCGGTCGATTGACGCTTTATGCACCACCTGCTCATCGCCTGCTACCAAGGCCAGAACCGGACACTCTATCGCCGCCATCCATTGCTTGTTCAATGTCGTGCGCGCACAGGATTCATAGGCGGCATGCACCCAGCCTGCGGTTGGCTGGCTACGCCGCAATTCGGCATTATCATCGAACCAGACGAACTGGCTTTCATAGCCATATTTGTCGCGTGACAGCACATTATGCGGGCGAAATTGCCGAACATGCGCCAGTGCTGGCGGCTTTTTAAACAGCAGATAAAAGCGCCCAAAGCCAGCTCCCACCAATATATGCGTAATCAACCGCACCAGCCATACGGGCATAACGGGTGGCGCGATCATTGGCGACAATATTATCGCCGCTATCACCTGCGCGTCCAGATGCTGACACAAACGCAAAGCCAGATGCCCGCCCATCGAATGGCCGAACAGGATCAGCGGCCTATCCTGCCATCCTACCGCCGCGATCAACGCGTCCATCGCCCCGATATGCTGGTCAAAGCTTTCACAATGCACCGCTATACGATGCCGCCCTAGATGCCCTGACATGCCTTGCCCTGGCCAATCTATAGCCAGCACGTTATAGCCGCGATCGTTAAACGCCTGCATCACATCAGCATATTTTTCACAGAATTCGGTAAATCCGGGGCATATCACAACATGCCCGCGCACCGCTGTTTGATCAGCTATTTCAGCCAGATGCCCGCGCAGATTGCGCCCTTCATAGGGGATATTAATATCGGTACCAGGCGGCAAGACAAGTCCTGCTTCGCTGGCATAGCGATACATCAGCTTATAACCTCATGCGCGATGTCGGCATTACCGTCATAGATAACAGCATCGCCATCATCATCAATGAAACCGTCGGACTGGCGTTGCCACATCGTTGCATAGAGTCCCTTTTTGCCCAGAAGCTGGCGATGCGTGCCGCGCTCGCACACCTCACCATCGGCCAGCACCAGAATTTCGTCGGCATCGACAACTGTCGAAAGCCGGTGCGCAATGACCAATGTTGTCTGGCTCCGCGAAATATCATTCAGCGAACTTTGAATGTCCTTTTCGGTGCGGCTATCCAGTGCCGATGTCGCTTCGTCAAACAGAAAAATCGCAGGCTTCTTCAAAATCGCGCGGGCAATGGCTACACGCTGTTTTTCACCACCGGACAATTTCAATCCACGTTCGCCAACCCGCGTGTCATAACCATCGGGCAATTTGCTGATAAAGCCATCAATCGCTGCTGCCTTGGCCGCCGCTTCGATGTCGGCCTGGCTGGCATCATGCCGTCCATAGCCGATATTATAACCGATCGTTGAATTGAACATGACGGTATCCTGCGGCACCACGCCAATCACGTTGCGAAGCGAACTTTGTGACACATCGCGCAAATCTTGCCCATCAAGGCGGATACTGCCCTGATTAGGATCATAAAAGCGGAATAACAGCCGTGAAATAGTCGTTTTGCCTGACCCGCTTGGGCCCACAATGGCGGTACGTTTCCCGGGCGCAACGCGAAAGCTGACACCTTTCAAAATAGGCCGTTCGGCATAGGAAAAATGCACATCATCAAAGACCAATTCGCCGCCACCAACCGCCAGTTCACCCGCGTCGGGCTTATCGGCAATATCGGGTTCTTCATCCATCAATTTGAACATGCGTTCCATATCGACCAGCGATTGCCGCAATTCCCGATACACCCAGCCCAGAAAATTAAGCGGCAGATAGAGCTGTAGCAAATAAGTATTCACAATGACAAAATCACCAACCGTCAGCCCCCCACGCTGAATATCCAGACCAGCCATGCCCATCATCGCCATCAAACCAACGGCAATGATCGCCCCTTGCCCGATATTGACCACCGACAGTGATGTGCGCGACTTGACCGCCATAATTTCATATTTACGCATTGCCGTATCATACCGTTCGGCTTCAACCTCCTCGGCATTGAAATATTTGACTGTTTCGTAATTCAGCATCGAATCAACCGCACGCGTCGCGGCGCTTTCATCGGCATTATTCATCTCGCGCCGGAACCGTATCCGCCATTCGGTCACACGAATGGTAAAGATCACATAGGTCATCACCGTCAAAAATGTCACCGCCGCATAGAAAAACCCGAACATTGACCACAGAATGACACTGACAAACAGCATTTCGACAAATAGGGGTAGCACCTCGAAAAAGGCGATGGTCAGCAGAAATTCAATACCTTTAGCACCCCGGTCAATCGATCGCGTCAACCCGCCTGTCTGACGATCAAGATGAAACTGCAATGACAATTTATGCAGATAACGAAACGCATTCAATGCGGCACCTCGCACTGCACGCTGGGCAACACTGGCAAACAGATATTGCTTGGCTTCGCTAAACACCTGCTGGCCTAGCCGTGCCAGCGCATAACCTGCCACAACCCACATCAAGGCCGACATCGCAAACCCCTGATCGCCATTGACCAGATCAACGGCCGCACCATACATCAGCGGGGTTATGATATTCGATCCTTTTGCCGCCATAAGACAGGCAAAGGCCGCCGTAATACGGCCGCGAACACGCCAGTTACCGCGCGGTATTGTGTAACGCGCCAAATCGGCAAGTAGCGTAATGATTTTTTTTGACTTCGGGTCTGACATATTCACCGTCTGGTTTAACGCCAGCAGATGCTGTCATGGATAACAGCATAAAACAGGCTTTGACAGCCGCCTATGACGCGACAGAAAAGCTTTCGCCGCACCCACAACGGGCAATTTCATTGGGATTATTAAAGACAAAACGCGCGGCAAATTTATCTTCCTGCCAATCCATCTCCGACCCGATCAGAAACATCACGGCGGTTGGATCAATGAATAACGTTACGCCTTTTTCTTCTACCTTATCTTCGAACGGTTTTTGTTCGGTCGCAAACTGGACATCATATTGCATGCCTGAACAACCGGTGGTCTTGATCCCCACCCGCAGACCGATAACATCGCTCTCAGCCTTATTCATCAGGCTTTGAACATGCAGTGCCGCCTTATCCGTCAAAGTGACGATCGGTTTATTCGGGTCAAACATGTTCCATCCTTTCCAAACGCATTACAAATCAGATCCCCCACAAAGGGCTATTCTACCAGTCCAGCGCCAGCTTTGCATCATCGCTCATACGGTCGGGCGTCCATGCTGGATCCCATACAAGCTCGACACTAACACTACCAACGCTGTCAACAAGCGCCACCGCCTCGGCAACTTGGCCTGGCATTTCACCTGCTACCGGGCATCCCGGCGCGGTCAGTGACATTGTAATATCGACATCGCCATTATCCTGCCGGATCACATCATATATAAGACCAAGGTCAAAAATATTAACCGGTATCTCGGGATCATGCACTGATTTCAGTGCATCTTCAATCGCCACCGCATCAGCCTGTCCTTGCGGCGCGTCTAGCGGACTACCTGCCGTTGCACGGAATCCATCCCCTTCGCTAGACGTATTGGCACCGAAATTCAGAAATTCGGGCAACCCCGGCCCCAGATAACCACTGTCATTTTCACGCGCCAGCTTATGGTCCTCGGCTGAACGCATATGACTTGGAATATTTACGGATGCAGACGCCTTATAGGGATTGTCAAAACCCTCATCCTTCTGCTCATCATGCTGATCGTTCATCTATTCTACCTTTTGATGGTCACTTACCACCTAGCCAAAAATGCGTACTACCCAAAAATGCGTACTACTTTTTCCAATGATGTTGCCAACGCGTCAAATTCACCCTTGGTCGTATAGACACCAACAGACGCCCGCGCTGTTGACGATACATCCAGATAATCCATCAATGGCTGGGCGCAATGATGTCCGGCGCGAATGGCAATACCATCACGGTCAATGATCGTCGAAATATCATGCGGATGCGCACAATCCATCGTAAAGGACACAACGCCTGATTTACCGGCGGCTGTGCCGATAAGATGCAAGCCTTCAACCGCACTTAGACGCTGATGCGCATAGGACAGAACGTCCTGTTCATGCGCCCTGATCGCCGCCATGCCAATGGCCTCAACATAGTCAACCGCCGCACCCAGCGCGATAACCTCGGCAATCGCGGGCGTGCCAGCTTCAAACCGATGCGGTGCGTCGGCATAGGTGCTTTTCTCGATCGTCACCCGGTCAATCATATCACCGCCGCCCATAAATGGCGGCATGTCAGCCAGAATCTCGGCTTTGCCCCACAACACGCCAACGCCATTCGGGCCGTATAATTTATGCGCCGAAAACACATAGAAATCACATCCCAGCGCCGTCACATCAACGGGCATATGCACAACGCCCTGACAGCCATCAACAACAAATAGCGCATCAACCGATTTTGCCAGCGTCGCAATGTCGGCAAGCGGATAAACAGTGCCCAGCACATTCGATACATGCGGCACGGAAATGATCCGGGTTTTCTCGTTTGTCATCTCGGTCATGGCTTGCATCGAAAAACCGCCATCTTCATGCAGCGGAAACGCGCGCAATACGGCACCTGTCCGTTCGGCAACCATCTGCCACGGCACGATATTGGCGTGATGTTCGGCAATACTGATCAAAATTTCGTCGCCAGCCTGCAACCGCGGCAAGGCCCAGCTTTGGGCGATCATATTCAATGCCATTGTCGCACCTGCGGTCAGCACAATCTCGTCAGCTGACGGGGCGCCAATAAATCCAGCAACTTTCTGGCGCACCGCTTCATAGGCGTCTGTTGATGCTTCGGACAGGAAATGCAAACCACGATGCACATTTGAATAGGTATCCGTATAGGCAGACATCAGGGCATTCATCACCTGTTGCGGTTTTTGCGCCGACGCTGCCGAGTCCAGATATACCAATGGTTTGCCATGAATATCGCGTGACAGGATCGGGAAATCCGCACGGATCGCATCACTATCAAAGCTAGGCGTCTGAAGTGCAAGATTATCGGTCATAGCGATACCCCTTTCACATCTGCCATCCAGCCATCACTGATATGCCGCAACATGCCAGCCAACGCTGCATTTTCAACCGAGTCGATCGCATCATCCAGAAACGCCCCAATCAGCATGGCACGCGCGGTAGCCTTTGGAATACCGCGACTGGTCAAGTAGAACAGTTGCGTTTCATCAAGTTCACCAACGGTGGCACCATGCGCACAGATTACATCATCAGCATAGATTTCCAGCTCAGGCTTGGCATCGGCTTCGGCCTTGCGCGACAATAGCAAAGCCCGACTCATTTGCTGGCCATCGGTTTTCTGGGCATCAGGTGCAACATGCACCTTGCCTTGAAACACCCCGCGTGATGCGTCATCCAAAACCCCACGGATAATCTGGCTAGAATGGCAATGCCCGACCGCATGATCCATATAGGTGGTAATATCGTGATGTTGCTTATCGCGCCCAAGATAGATCGCCGATAGCCCACATTCGGCTGACTCACCTGTCAATGTCACATGCGTTTCCAGCCGTGCCAGCTGGCCCCCAACTGAAATCGAAAATCCGGCAAAGACCGAACCTTCGCCAAGCGATATGCCGGTCGCCGCAAGATGCACATTATTCGCACCTTCGGCTTGCACCTTGGCATAATCAAGACGGGCTTTATCACCCAGACGAAGCGCAACAAGCGGCGCACTCAACCCAAGTTGGCTTTGATGCCATTCGGCAATCACCGCCGCGCCGCTAATGCCAACATCGACCATCACCACCGGATGCGCTGAAATAGTCTCGCCTGTACCTTCAAACGCCAACAGAACGGGTTGCTCGATATGCACACCCGCGTCAACCGAAAGCCGAAGCCCTGCACTCATCGCCGCCAGCGACAGATTACCTACCGGATGATCGACCGGCGCAAGCCCAGCCACTTCGGCGGTAATGGCCTCAAAATCTGTATTCAGACTATGCGTCGCTGTCATCCCGTCAGGAAGCCCGTCAAGGCTCCGAACATCCAGCATACCGTTGTAAAAACGGATCACATGCGCTTTCATCTCGGTCGCAATCGCGGTGATCTCGGCGCCAGGCGCATGTGCAGTTTCGCTCATGCCAATAGCTGGTGCAAGCTCACGTGCTACCACCGCCCCAAGCCGGGTAAAGCGCCATGACTCGGCTTTTGCATCTGGCCAGCCATTAGCCTGCCAGCGCGCCAATGCCGCATTGCGCACATCATCAAGGCCGGAAAGCTGGTCAAGATTAGGCTGCATCGTCGATGCCAGCATAGCCCTGCTCCTCTACTTCAAGTGCCAGCGACTTATCGCCTGATTTACGGATTTTGCCACCTGCTAGAATATGCACATAATCCGGTACAATATAATCCAGCAACCGCTGATAATGGGTGATAACCAACATCGAACGCGCAGGATCACGCAACAGATTAACGCCTTCTGATACGATCTTCAGCGCATCAACATCAAGCCCGGAATCGGTTTCATCAAGCACTGCCATCGTTGGTTCAAGCAACGCCATTTGCAGAATTTCATAGCGTTTCTTTTCACCGCCCGAAAAGCCGACATTGACCGCCCGCTTCAGCATGTCATCATTGATACCTAGGATTTTGGCCTTGGCACGTACCATTTTAACAAATTCAAGCTGATCGACTTCATCCTCGCCAGCCTCGATCCGACGCGCATTAACTGCCGCACGCAAAAAGCTCATGCCGCCGACACCAGGCAATTCGACCGGATATTGAAACGCCAGAAACATGCCTGCACGGGCGCGCTCATCGGGTTCCATCTCCAGCATCGACACGCCATTCATCAGCACGTCACCACCTGTCACTTCATAACCATCACGGCCAGACAGCACATAAGACATCGTGCTTTTACCCGAGCCATTCGGCCCCATGATAGCGTGAATTTCGCCTGTATTAATGGTCAGATTGATGCCTTTGAGAATGGGGGTATCCCCAACCGATGCATGTAAATCCCTGATTTCAAGTAAAGCTGTCATTAACGTCGTCCTGTTTCTAATTAACCAACCGAGCCTTCAAGGCTGATTCCAATAAGTTTCTGTGCTTCAACGGCAAATTCCATCGGCAATTCCTTCATCACTTCCTTACAGAAGCCATTCACGATCAGCGACACAGCGTCTTCTTCATTGATCCCGCGTTGCAGGCAATAAAACAACTGGTCTTCGGAAATACGCGATGTTGTCGCTTCATGTTCGATCTTTGCACTTGGATTGCGCGACACGATATAAGGCACCGTATGCGCGCCGCATTTATCCCCAACCAACAGCGAGTCACATTGCGTAAAGTTCCGCGCATTCTCGGCGCCTGGCTGAATCCGGACAAGGCCACGATAGCAATTTTGCGACTTGCCAGCCGAAATACCCTTGGAAATGATGGTCGAACGGCTACCTTCGCCGATATGGATCATTTTCGTGCCGGTATCGGCTTGTTGCCTATTATTCGTCAAAGCCACCGAATAGAATTCGCCAACCGACTCCTTGCCTTGCAGAATACAGGATGGATATTTCCACGTGATCGCCGAACCCGTTTCGACCTGCGTCCATGAAATTTTTGACCGATCCCCACGACAGGCACCGCGTTTGGTGACGAAATTATAAATCCCGCCTTTACCATTTTCATCGCCTGGATACCAATTCTGCACCGTTGAATATTTGATCTCGGCATCGTCGAAAGCGACCAGCTCGACAACCGCCGCATGAAGCTGGTTTTCATCGCGTTGCGGTGCGGTACAGCCTTCCAGATAGCTGACATAGGATTCGTCTTCGGCGATAATCAGCGTGCGTTCAAACTGACCGGTATTCTGTTCATTAATCCGGAAATATGTCGATAGCTCCATCGGGCAGCGCACGCCTTTCGGGATATAGACAAACGAACCGTCGGTAAATACCGCGCTATTCAGCGCCGAAAAGTAATTATCGGCAACCGGTACGACTGACCCCATATATTTTTTGACTAGTTCGGGATAGTCGCGGATCGCTTCGGAAATCGGGCAGAAAATAACCCCCACCTTGGCCAGTTCACCGCGAAAAGTCGTTGCTACCGATACTGAATCAAACACCGCATCAACCGCTACACCAGCCAGCATTTTCTGCTCATTCAGCGGAATCCCCAGCTTTTCATAGGTCGCCAGCAATTCGGGATCGACTTCATCAAGCGATTTAAGCTTTTCGGCATCTTTTGGCGCCGAATAATAATACACATCCTGATAATCAATCGGATCAATATCCAGCTTCGCCCAGTCGGGTGATTCCATCGTCAGCCATTTTTCATAGGCTTTCAGCCGCCAGTCGAGCATCCATTCCGGCTCGTCTTTTTTGGCCGAAATAAAGCGGATAATATCTTCGTTAAGGCCTTTGGGTGCCTTTTCGCTTTCGATATCGGTGACAAATCCATATTTATATTTGCCCGTTGCCGCTTCCATCTGTTCGATGGTTTGGGTTGTTGCCGCCATAAGCTTTCCTCTTTACTCGCTAAATCTTGTTAATTTATTCTGCTAATTATTCTGCTAATTATTCTGCTAATTCAGGCGCGCTACGTCTGATGCGCCGCCTTTAAACTGGTCATGATCGGCATATTCGCCCTTATTGGCCGTTTTATCTGCTGTCACCCGCACTGGAAATAACTGTGCTGGATCGGTCAGATCCTCCAGCGTCACCGCATCCAGCGCATCGCGGATCGCCAGATTGACGCGGTTCCAGCTATGCGCCATGAAACAGCAATGCGTCACCGCGCAGGGATCGGCGGCGCCCTCGACACAATCGGTAACCGCGATTGGCCCTTCCATCGCTTCGACAATATCAACCAGCGAGATTGAGCCTGCGGGCCGATGCAACCGATAGCCACCATTGACCCCGCGTTGCGTCACCAGCAAATCCGACGCCAGCAAAATCTTGGCAACCTTGGCCACGGTTGGCTGTTTTAATCCGGTCAGTTCGGCCAGCGTTGCAGTAGCAATGGTTTCGCCGCGTTTATGCGCCAACGCCCCCAACACCACGATCGCGTAATCTGTCATCCGGTTCAGCCGTATCATGCTGGTTCCTCACCTGCCGCAATATGCCGCGAAAATCCACATTACCGTGGTCATAAATGCGAATGATTATCATAAACAAGACTAATTTAGTCCTGATTAGCTAGATATAGGAAAACCCTGCCAAAATGCAAGTATTATTGATGCGGATTAATGTGAAAAATCTGAAAAAAACATACCGGCTAGAACGGTGCGACATCACCGTCATCTGACAGTGAGGCTAGTTAAACGCCTCACGACGAAGCCGGTATTGCTCGCCGTCAAGACTGTCAAACACCTCATCAATATCCGGATGCCCAACGGGGCCATTCTCGCCATCGGCAAGCAGATTTTGCTGGCTGACATAGGCGGTGTAATAGCTATCGGCATTTTCGGCCAGCAGATGATAAAACGGCTGGTCTTTTTCGGGGCGCGCTTCGGCTGGAATTGATTCATACCATTCATCGGTATTATCGAATTCGGGATCAACATCAACAACGACGCCGCGAAATGGATACAGCCTATGCCGTACAATCGCACCAATGCTGAATTTCGCATTCTTGCCGTTCATTGTGGGGAAAGCCTTTATATGCACTGGCCACCTATATATGTGGCCGCTTTGGGTGAATTGTCGGCGGGGTGATGCGCAGACAGGTGAAAATCAAACAGGGCAAGCTGACAGATGAAACGCAAACACAGAGCCAGCCACTTGCTAATCGGGGTATCGCCGCACAGGTACAAACCCCGATGCCGGATGCCGCAACGCCCAAACGCCGCAACATCATTTAGAGACTAGATGCGGTCTTTGACTTTCAGCACCTGCTTGCCACGATACATGCCTGTTTTCAGGTCAATGTGATGCGGGCGGTGCAATTCACCGGTTGTTTTATCTTCGACATAGGCGTCACAGCTAAGCGCATCATGCGCGCGGCGCATATTCCGCTTGGATTTGGTGATTTTACTTTTTGGAACAGCCATATTATTGCTCGTCTATCTGAAATAGGGTCTGGCACGATCCGCCACCGACGGCACGGCACCAACGTATAAAGTGATGTTGGGGTGTAGGCGAAAAGCCGCCGCATGTCAACCGGAACCCCCTATCTTTCCACGGCGCCCCAGAGACGCCCCCAGAAACGCGCCAGAGACGCCCCAAGAGACGCCCCCAGAGACACGCCCAGAGACTCGTCGACACCAACCCCGTAGGGGAGTGGGGTGAGGGGGTCGCCTCTCCCAATGCAATGCTGCGAGTGCACATGTGCGCAGCTCTGTACTCTGGTCGGGCAGACCACACTGCTCTCTCGAGTGCGGCTCGGATGATGCAAACATTGGGCCTGCAAAATGTTCACCTAGTGCGACTCTCGGTGACCAACCGCACGCTCTGGGCGCAGTTGTGGCCGTGGACGTACGAGATGACGCGTGGACGCCGCCTTCTGTGCCGAGAGTGCGGGAGAGACTGCTCAAAGACCAGGGCGATCGTACAGAGGGCCAGGACTCCAATGCACCGCCGGTGCTACCGGTGTTTGCACAAGTGTGCTCGCATTGCGAAGTCGCAGGAGCTGTTTGGGTCACAGATTGTGATGGGCCTCCCGAATGCTCAAGTCGACCCTAATGTCTTGGGACCGAAGCTCGGAGTGCCTTTCGACGTGCCCGGGGGGAGAGTTCCCTTGATAGAACTGCTCATGTGCTACCAGGAGGAGTGCATGTGCCGCGCGCTGGACCGCTGGGACAGGCAGGCCACACAGCCACTGGATGATGGTGACACTGGCAGTGTGTACTACGA
>JABJBD010000141.1 GCA_018668795.1 Candidatus Puniceispirillum sp.
AACTGCGACATGCATGCCCTGCATTGATACGGATGGGAAAATAATACCGTCATCAAGACGTTTAAAAATGCGGTCAACAGCTTTGACATAGGCCTTACGCGCTTTTTCACCCGATTCGTCCAGTATCATTGATGGGTCAGGTTTTTTAAGTTTGCTGATTGCAGATTTTGTTTCTGTAATTAGATTTTTCGCCTTGGATGACATATTGCTAATTTTCAGGAACTGACCGGTAATCGGTATTATTTTTGCGCTGATTTTATCAAACAGAACCCCGCGTGGCGTCATAGGCAACATTGGAATTTCAACTTCAGAGGTGCCCCATTTTGGCTGTGCCAAAGCGGCGGCACTTGGTGTTGCCCCATTTGGCCCTTGACGAAGGATGTGGACAAGGTCGCCTAATGAGCGTTCAACGTCAGCCAGATCGTCAATCGCTTTTGGATCAACATAGTCCGGGTTGGAAAGCGTTGCCATAAGGGCATTGATATCACCAAGAACAATATTAAGTTCAGCTTCTTCGGTTGCGCTGAAAATACCAACAGGCATAGCTGTGGCTAGTTTGTTGACCTGCTGGCCATTGCGAACGACCAATGTTGTCGATTTCAGATAGCGCGAGCCAATGGGAAGCGCGGCGCTGATCGAAGCCATCGATTCGTCAATTTTGGCAATCTGGCAAAGTTCATTGGCTGCATTAGGAAAAACCGCACGGGCTGTTCCCCACGAATAATGAAACCATAACAATAATAATGCCGAAATGCCACAGACAGCCCAGTACCAGCCGCCCTTCGTGCGTTCTGGATCACCAAATACTTCGTCTTTGGCACGTAGCTTTGTTTGTTTCCGTCCAACGATGATCGACCATATGAAGCTGACGATCAATGCAAGGATGATGAAGAGGGCGATTGACGCCCGGTTATCTGAAAGCCAATCAAACACCGCCCATAATCTCCTCTTCCATATCCCAGATCATAGTCAGAATTTCTTCGCGGATTTTGCTGAACTGCTTTTCTTGCTTAATCTCACGAAGTGACCGCGTCAGCCCCATCTCAGCAAAAGGAAGATTATATTCGCGGTGGATGCGGCCAGGCCGCGGAGCCATAACAAACAGCCGTTCACCCAATAACAGGGCTTCTTCGACTGAATGGGTGATGACGATGATGGTTTTACCGGTTTTTTTCCACAATTCTAGGATTAGTGATTGCATTTTTTCGCGTGTTAACGCGTCAAGCGCACCAAGCGGCTCGTCCATCAAAATAAGATCAGGGTCGTTTACAAGACAGCGTGCCAGCGCAACGCGCTGTTGCATGCCGCCGGATAATTGATATGTCGGTGTGTCGCCAAATCCCTGTAACCCGACAATATCGAGCCATTTTTCAACAAGAGCGGCGCTTTCTTTTGGATCAGTCTTTTTCATGCGCAGACCAAAATCAACATTCTTTGAAACGGTCAGCCATTCAAATAGGGCACCTTGCTGGAAAACCATACCGCGTTCTGCACCTGGTGCCTCAATGGGTACGCCGCCAAGGTCTAGTTTACCGCTGGTTGGCGTAATAAAGCCAGCAACCATATTCAGCAATGTGGTTTTGCCACAGCCAGATGGCCCCAGAACGGTCAGAATTTCACCATGTTTCAGATCAAATTCGATATCTTTCAGTGCCTCAATTTTGGAACCCGACATCGGATCCCGAAATGTCATACAGAGGTCTTTACAATGCAGGTCAGCCATTTGTTCAAAATTCCAAGTGGAAGCTTAGTAGCAAACAAGGCCCGACATGCGAGCCTTGTTTTATGTTTATGTCAAACAAGATTGGTTAGTTAAGAAATTCGCCAGTGATAACCTTGGCAACTTTCTGATCCACATTCCAAGCGCCAGGCTTTTTGAAGACCAGGCCAAGAGATTCGGCTGCAGCGGCAGCAATGCCGTCCTTGCCGAAATAGTCACTCTGCTGTTCTGCAACACTAGGGAAAACGAAGCCAGCCATCTGGCCTTTCGTTGTGTTAAAGTCCATACCCGCGTCAGCTGCAACTTTTCTGACTTGTGCGTCAGAAGCTGTCCATGCGGCGTTAGCTTCGTCAGTCACTTCAAGGAAGGTACGCAGAAGATCAGGGTTTTCTTTAGCGAATGATTCGGTCACTGACACAACGTCAAACGAACCGATACCAGCATCCATCTTTTCCTGTGACGACATGATTGGCTTGCCAACTTCGCCAGCTGCTGCTGCCGATGCGCCACCAAAGATACATGCCATAGCTACTGAACCGTCAGCCAAAGATACTGCACCGTCAGCTGGCACCTGATCGACGATTGTCATTGTTGATACATCAACATTGAGTGCAGCCATCTGTTTCCGGAATGAGAAATCAGCCATTGTGCTCAACGGTACAGCAACAGTTTTGCCTTCAAGCTCGGACGCGTTTGCCGAGGTGATACCAAGGCCATTTTTGACAAAACAGTCGTTCGCTTCATAGATAACAGCGATAGACACCATTTTTAACGGTGCGCCTTGCTGGATCGCGGTGACAAATGGTGCCAGTCCCTGTGAGTAGGCAATATCAATATCGCCTGCCAGCATGGCTTCGGTCATCTGGACGCCTGTTGAAAAGTCAGTCCAGTT
>JABJBD010000080.1 GCA_018668795.1 Candidatus Puniceispirillum sp.
GAAAATGATGTTGGCGTGATTGCCGATGCTGTGTCCAGCATTGCCGTTTTTGCCGAGACGCGCGTGGTGATTGTGCGTGGCCGTGGCACTGAACTTGTCGAAGCGTGCAAACTGGCACTCACCCCACGCAAAGATGGCACCTTGCTTGATGGGGCGGTGCTTATAGTCGAAGCCCGCGAAACAACAACACGCCATGCCATTGTCAAATTATTCGAAAACGGCGATGCCTGTGCATCTATCGGGTGCTATGCTGATGATAGCGGCACCATACGTGATCTTGCCCAATCCAGCTTTGCTGAATTATCGATAACTGTCGATCGCCATGTCATGGATCTGATTGTTGGTAAATTGGGCGCTGACCGCGCTGGCTCGCGCCGCGAAATCGAAAAATTGGCCTTAATGGCTGGACAGGGAGGCAGCCTAACCGCCGAAGACATCGAAACGGCACTTGAAGACAGTACCGTTTTGGCCATTGATGATGTCGCCAGTGCTGTTGCGGACGGGAATATCCTCCGCTTGCAAGAGGCAATCACCAAAGCATGGTCGGAAGATGCCAACCCGATCATGGTCATTCGTGGCTGTCATACTTATTTCCGTAGTTTGATGATCGCAGCGCATGGCGTATCAACCGGCAGTTCGCGCGATATGGCTATAAAGTCATTGCGCCCGCCTGTGCATTTCAAATTACAGGGGCGCATGGCTGCCCAGTTACAAAAATGGGGACATAAGCAAGCAATGGCGGTACTTGATAAGCTTCAGGATATTGAGCTTGCGTTGAAATCATCTAGTCCGAATGATCGGGTGATCTGTATGCAAGGTTTGCTGGGACTGTGCCTACGCGCCCGCGCTTAACTATTCCACCATCACCTTTCACACTTATGTTTGGATGATGCTTATTCTTTATATTATGCCGCGATCATCTGTCGGCTTCCGCGTTGCTCCAGCCGGATGATGCTTGGTTCATGCCGCGATCATCTGTCGGCTTCCGCGTTGCTCCAGCCGGATGATGCTTATTCTAGGCCCAGTTGCTCCAGAATAAAGGTGATCTGGGCAAAATCTTCGCAATGAAACACCAATTTACCACTTGTTCTAGACGCGTCCCAATCGACTGACATCACCAGACCCAACTGTTCGGCCGCGCGCGCTTCCAACGCCAGAATATCGGCTGACTTTTCTGCTGTCACCGTAATCGGCATTCCGGTTTCCGGCACATCGGAAATCGTATCTGTGCCAGCACTTCGTTTTGCCAGCGCTTCGGCCTGACGCGCAGTCAGATGTTTGCTAACAATCTCTGCCGCCAATGCTGACGCATTATCATGCCCAATCAAGGGACGCACCTGACCCATCGTCAACTGGCCATCAGCAACCAGCATCATGACATCATGTGGCAAGCTAAGCAGGCGCAACAAATTGGCAATATGGCTTCTTGATTTTCCAATTAATACAGATAGTTGCTCTTGTTTATATTTATGTTTACTTATCAGATTTTGATAGCCCAGCGCCTCTTCAATCACCGTAAGATCGGTACGTTGCACATTTTCGATCAACGCCAGTTCATAGGCTTCAACGTCGCTTATCTCACGCAGGATCGCGGGAACCGTATGTAGCTGGGCCATTTGTGCCGCGCGCCACCGTCGCTCCCCGGCAATCAACTGATAACGTTGCGGGTTATCCGTGCTTTTGCGCACCAGAACAGGTTGCACAATCCCTTTTTGCCGCACCGAGTCAGCCAATTCGGCCAATGCGGTTTGGTCAAATTTCATCCGCGGTTGCCAGGGGCCCGAATTAATCCATTCAACCGGAATTTCAATGACTCCACCTGACATGGTGCCAGATCCGTTACCATATCCACTGGCCGAAACGCCTGCCGAAACGTTGGCCGACCCGGCAGGTGCATCTGGTGATCCTGTTGGCATCTCAGGCTGATTACCTCGGGCTGGAATTGAATTTGGGTTTGACGTAGCCGCGGCAATACCGGCATCACCAAGCAGCGATGACAAACCACGTCCCAGACCACGCGCTGGATGTTTGGGTATCACTTTTTCCGGCGTCGCTTTCGCAGCTTGTTTTTTAGCTGGGGTGGTTTTGGCTGGATTTTTTTGTGACGGCGTCTTGGCCATTAGGCAGCATCCTTTTCTTGAGTCAGCAGTTCGGCGGCCAGCGCGGCATAGGCCTGTGCCCCAACACATTTCAGATCATACATCAAAACCGGTTGCCCGAATGACGGCGCTTCAGACACGCGAACATTACGCGGAATAACGGTATTATAAACGATGTTACCAAGATAGGCGCGTACATCATTTTCCACCGATTCAGATAATTTATTACGGCTATCAAACATAGTCAGCACAACCCCCTGCATTTCCAGCCTTGGATTGATACCACCGCGCACCGCATCAATCGTTCGCATCAGTTGGCTCAAGCCTTCAAGCGCATAAAATTCGCATTGCAGGGGAATCAAAACCGATGCTGCGGCACATAAGGCATTCACAGTCAGAAGCCCAAGCGAGGGGGGGCAGTCGATAATGATGTAATCATAATCATTCGACACTGTAGCAATCGCATCAGCCAGCCGATATTCACGGCGTTCGACATCGATAAGTTCAATCTCGGCGGCAGATAAATCAACCACAGCCGGAATAATATCAAGCCGTGGCACAATCGTCGGCTGTATCGCATTAACAGCAAGGATATGGCCAATCACAACATGATAACTATTATGTTCGCGTTGCACAGGATCAATACCCAACCCGGTGCTGGCATTGCCTTGTGGATCAAAATCTACCAACAGCACCGTGCGTCCACACGCCGCCAATGCTGTTGCCAGATTAACCGACGTGGTCGTTTTGCCTACGCCGCCTTTTTGATTTGCTACCGCAATGATGCGTGCTTCACTATTCATTTAATGCCTCGAAAATAAGACGACAACTAGCTATAACTAATGATCTTGGGTTAACTGTAAAACCACGCCGTCAGGATCAGACAAGCTTGGATACGTGACCGCCGACATGATGGGATAATCTGGCATTTCGGTCAATTCTTCTTCGACATTACGCCCTTTCAGAAGCAGTAAAACCGTATGCGATGCCATATGCGGCGCCAATAAACCAATCGCTTTGCCCAAAGGCGCGAACGCACGGGCTGTTATAACATCTGGCGCCATTGCTGGTAGCTGTTCGATACGGTCATTATGAACCATGGCAGACAGACCTAATTCTCTTATAACTGTTTGTAAAAAAACAGTTTTTTTATGATCAGACTCAACAAGATGCACCGTTGCATCCCCCATGATTGATAATACCAGCCCGGGAAAACCGGCGCCACTACCAACATCCAGAATGCTTTGGCATCCGCCTGGCAGATAGCGGCCTAATTGCCCCGAATCAAGAATATGCCGTTGCCAGGCAATATCTAGCGTCGTACGGGCAACCAGATTCACCGATCTTTGCCATTTTTCCAGAAGCGCAAGATAAATGGTGAATTTATCCATTGTTTCACGTGAAACATTCAGCTCCTTTTGCACAATTTCGGGGGTCATATGGCCTTCCCATGCTCATTACTGCCATAAGCAATGCCATAAATCGCCTGATAGAGCTGGATCAGACAAAAGGAAAAATGTTTCACGTGAAACATTTTGGATGCCCATAGAAAACCTGTCTGCATCACGTCATCTCACGCCGCATGGCAGATGTGTTTGGTTTTTGGCTATAGGCCGCATCCGCGTGGCGGCGCAAATGCCGCAAAACCGCAACCACCGACGCAGGCGTCAAACCGGGCAGTCGATTCGCCTGACCAATCGTTTCTGGTTGGCGTTGTTTCAGCACATCTTGCGCTTCGGCAGACAAGCCCCCAATCACTGAAAAATCTAGATCATCCGGAATCAATGTGGCCTCGTCGCGGCGCAATGCGTCAATATCGGCTTTCTGACGCGCAACATAGCCTGCATAGCGGTAATCGGCTTCAAGCTGGGCATGAAAAAGCGATTCAATCGTGCCAAGCGATGGCCATAGATGCGTCAATCGATCAATAGTTATCCCTTCAAGGCTCAGCATATCTGCCGCTGACCGCTTGCCACCATCACGTGGTTTCGGCAAATCAGCCGCCGCCAGCTCTTTGCCTGACGCTGTAAGGGTGGCCAAAACGGTCTTGGCCTTTTCCAATGCCTTATTCTTGGTTTGCCACGCGGTATGACGCGCTTGTCCCACACAACCAATCGCAATGCCTTTTTCGGTCAGGCGTTGGTCAGCATTATCGGCACGAAGCAAAAGCCGATATTCGGCACGCGACGTAAACATGCGATATGGCTCAGGCGCGCCCTTGGAAATCAGATCATCAATCATCACCCCGATATAGGCATCAGCCCGATCAAGAGTAAAGCTGGTTTTATCTGTGCGCGCACCCGATGACGCGGCAAGGGCGGCATTCACGCCTGCCATCAAACCTTGCGCGGCGGCTTCTTCATAACCTGTTGTGCCATTGATTTGACCTGCCAGATATAACCCGGGTAATGCGCGTAATTCCAAGGTCTGGCGTAAAGCGCGCGGATCGACAAAATCATATTCGATCGCATAGCCATGTTGGATAATAACCGTCTGTTCAAGGCCAGGTATGCTTTTGACCAGCGCATCCTGTACATCGCGTGGCAGACTTGTCGAAATGCCATTTGGATAAATCGTATGATCTTCAAGCCCTTCAGGTTCAAGGAATAACTGATGCGATTCCTTATCGGCAAAGCGATTGACCTTATCCTCAATCGACGGGCAATAGCGGGGACCCTGACCTGAAATATTGCCATTAAACACCGCCGATAGATGCATCGATTCGACAATGATACGGTGCGTTTCAGCCGTTGTTCGAGTAATTCCACACTCAATCTGCGGTACCGTGATCCGTGTCGTCATCATTGAAAATGGTATCGGTGGATCATCGGCTGGTTGCATCTCAAGCACGGACCAGTCAATCGTACGGCCATCAAGACGAGGCGGGGTGCCGGTTTTCAAGCGTCCAAGCGGCAATGCTAATTTGGCCAGACGCGCAGCCAGCATATTTGACGGGGCTTCACCAATACGACCAGCTTGCGTGCGTTCATCTCCCAGATGGATCAAACCACCCAGAAATGTACCCGTGGTCAGCACCACACTTGCTGCTGTCACTATGCGTCCATCTTCACATATGACGCCCTTAACCTGCTGGCTGTCATGACTCAGGCCAGAGGCATTATCAACCACTACCAGATCACCAACCGCCGCTTCGATAATGGTTATATTGTCATCTTCATTCAGAAAGTCCTGAATGGCGGTGCGATACAGCGCACGGTCAGCTTGCGCACGTGGACCATGTACCGCCGGCCCGCGTGATTTGTTCAACATGCGGAACTGGATACCAGCACGATCAATCGCCCGCCCCATCAGCCCATCCAGCGCATCGATCTCACGCACAAGATGCCCTTTGCCAAGCCCGCCAATCGCCGGATTACAAGACATTTCGCCAATGCGGCCAGCGCGCATCGTGACCAAGGCCACAGACGCGCCCATGCGCGATGCGGCGGCGGCGGCTTCACAGCCAGCATGCCCTCCACCCACAACAATAACGTCAAATGCAGATTTCATTCTTAACTATTCCGCTCTATCTGGCCACTCTATCTAGAACGTTTCCGTTCCCCTATCTGGTTCCAGATTAAACAGGAAAAACCAGATTTACTTTCAATGCGCGGCGAACATAACACAAATTATAATATTTTGCCGCATTCTTAGATGATACGCTTGGCAAATGCCAAAATGTTTCACGTGAAACATTTATCCCGTTTCAGCAGCAGATATACACCAGATTCCCAAGAAATCAGCCAAAGAAATCAATAAGGGACAGCATCATCTGCGCCTTAACACATGGCAAAATCACATGGCAGAATCATATGGCAGAATCATATGGCAAAATGTTTCACGTGAAACATTTTAATAGGTAGCTTAGCATACCAATATGAAGCCAAACCCTATCCAAAATGGCAAAACAGTCGAATCCAGAAATGATGACCGCCGATCCCAGGCCCGAGAATGTTTCACGTGAAACATTTTGGCTATAGAGGTTTTATGGCCTGAATGGTTTTTTGAATTGTTTAATTGAGCCTTTTGGCTATTTGCCAATACAAAAGGATGAGAAAATTGAGCCAAGCAAATCTTCAACGTCGATTTTCCCGGTAATCCGCCCCAAAGCCGTAGCCGCCATGCGGAAATCTTCGGCCGCCAGCTCAGGGTTCGCGTCAAAGTCATGCGTTAGCCCACGTTCAAGGCTTTGCATCGCCCCTACCAAGGCGTCCCGATGCCGTGCGCGTGTGATAATCGCGCTTTGGCTATCCTGATTAAGGGGTACAAGGGCGCGGAATATCGCGGCAATCAGCCTTTCAATGTCGTGGGCATCATGCAAACTGAGGTGAAGCGCCGCTTTGGGCACTGTGCCAACCAAACCCATATCGCGTTTATTCAGTACAATAAGATGATTCCCACCTGTTAAACGGCTGATCTCGGCTAGATGCTCTGGCCATGCCGAATCGCTTCCATCAAGGATAATCAGGCTAAAATCAGCATCGCGGCCAGCTTGACGTGCACGCCTTATGCCTTCGGATTCGACCGCGCCCGCACCATCACGCAAACCCGCCGTATCCATAAAGGTCACAGGCACACCGCCTATATCCATTTTCACCGACACGATATCGCGCGTGGTGCCGGCTTCCGCCGACGTAATGACCGCATCCCGTCCCGAAATGGCATTTAGGGCTGTTGATTTACCTGCATTGACCGACCCCAGCAATGCCACCTGCACACCATCGCGTAGCATTTCACCCGCGCGATTATCAGCCATGATAGCGCCGATTTCGGTAATCAGCGTTTGGGTGCTGGCACGCAAGGCCACGGCAACCGATTCGGGCAGATCTTCATCAGCAAAATCAATCAGGGCTTCCAGCTGGCCCGCCAAAGCGATGAGCGTTTCGCGCCATGCGGTGACCGGCTTGCGCAAAGCGCCATCTAGCTGCGCCCATGCCTGATGAAGCTGGGCAGGAGTTTCGGCATCGATAAGATCAGCCAGACCTTCGACACCCGACAGATCAAATTTATCATTGCTAAAAGCGCGGCGGGTAAATTCACCTGGCAAAGCTGGGCGGAAACCCTCTATTTGCGCCAGCCTATCAAGGATCATCGCTTGTACCGCCTGACTACCATGACAATGGATTTCCAGCACATCTTCACCCGTTGGTGAGGCGGGGGCTTGCATATAAAGCAAAAGCACTTCGTCAATTGGCAGGTCAGCCACATTCATTAGCCGGCGCACAGCAAAATGGCCAGGTTCAGGGCAATTCACATGAAAAGCATCCGCCGCCAGCGCAGCATTAGCACCACTTATGCGGATGATGGCGATCGCCGAACGCCCAGGTGGCGTTGCCAAAGCGAAAATGGTGTCGTTAAATGTATCGCCTGTCATTATACGTCTTTCGTCATATTACCTTTGTTTGGCAAAATGTTTCACGTGAAACATTTTTGGATTATATAAATAACCAAAGGGGCTAGATAACCATAGGCGCTAAATAGCCATAGGAGATATTTTGCCAGCTCTTTATCATACCGCTTTTAGCACATCATTAGGATGGATGCGCCCTGTTAGTGACGGCACCGCACTGATACGGCTGGACTGGGAACAATCGGCGTGGCCGGAAGATGACCAGACAGATAATGTTTCACGTGAAACAAAAAGACAGATTCTGGAATATCTGGCAGGACACCGCAAAGGTTTTGATCTGCCATTGGCACCTGAAGGCAAAACGGCAAGCGGTTACGCGTGGCTTACAGCCATGGCGCGTATTCCCTATGGTGTGACAATGTCATATAAGGCTTTCGCCGCGCTGGCAGGTAAACCATCTGCTCCGCGTGCCGCCGGATCAGCCTGCGCGCGTAATCCGATCCCGATTATCTATCCATGCCATCGCGTGGTGCGATCTGACGGCGCATTGGGTAATTATGGCGGCGGCGATATGACAAGCCCGAAAGACCCAGCCAATCTGGGGCGCAAAGACTGGCTTATCAAGCTTGAACAAGGCAACAGCTAGTCAGAACGCTATTTAAAACCGATCAAAATGTTTCACGTGAAACATTTCTCGCATTAGATTCGGGCGATAAAGGCTCATGCTCGCAAAATAGCATTAGATTTGGGCTTTATGACGCTGCGATACGCCAAAATGTTTCACGTGAAACATTTTTGGTGATGCTTGATAAATATAGCGATCATCTGTCGGCCTGTACTTCATTCCGGCCGGATAATGCTTAATGCCGCGATCATCTGTCGGCCTTTGGCCGGATGATGCTTAGCTATTCATGTGATCGAAGAAATCATCATTTGTTTTTGAATGTTTCAGCTTATCAGTGAGGAATTCCATCGCATCAATCGCGCCCATCTGCATAAGGATACGACGCAAGACCCACATCTTGGCCAAAGTACCTTTATCAACCAGTAATTCTTCTTTACGCGTACCAGACTTAGTGATGTCAATCGCCGGGAATGTCCGCTTATCCGACAATTTGCGGTCGAGAATAACTTCACTATTACCTGTGCCTTTGAACTCTTCAAAGATGACTTCATCCATACGCGATCCTGTCTCGATCAAGGCGGTAGCGATAATTGTTAACGAACCACCTTCTTCGATATTACGCGCCGCGCCAAAGAAACGTTTTGGCCGTTGCAAAGCATTGGCATCAACACCACCTGTCAGGACTTTGCCCGATGATGGAACAACAGTGTTATAGGCACGTGCCAGACGCGTGATCGAATCAAGCAGGATCACTACATCGCGTTTATGTTCGACAAGTCGTTTTGCTTTTTCTATAACCATTTCAGTTACTTGCACATGTCTTGAGGCTGGTTCGTCAAAGGTTGACGAGATCACCTCGCCTTTGACCGAACGCTGCATGTCAGTAACTTCTTCAGGCCGTTCATCAATCAGCAAAACAATCAGATAGACTTCTGGATGATTTTCCGAGATCGCATGCGCAATGCTTTGTAGCATCATTGTCTTGCCTGTGCGTGGTGGTGCCACGATCAAGCCGCGCTGGCCTTTGCCCATCGGCGCAACAAGATCGATCACCCGCGGGGTGTTATCTTTCTTGTCCGGATCAAATGGCAATTCGAGAGTCAGTTTTTCTTCGGGATATAAAGGCGTTAGATTGTCAAAATTAATACGCTGGCGCACAGCGCCGGGCTCTTCAAAATTGATCGTTTCGATTTTCAGCAAAGCAAAATAGCGTTCGCCATCCTTGGGCGCGCGAATCTCACCTTCAACAGTATCGCCCGTGCGCAAGCTGAAACGGCGCACCTGACTTGGTGATACGTAAATATCGTCAGGGACTGGCAAATAGTTTGATTCAGGCGCACGCAGAAACCCAAAGCCATCTGATAAAACTTCGAGAACACCACTGCCATAAATGGCAACTTCATTATCAGCAAGCTGTTTCAGAATCGCAAACATCATATCCTGTTTGCGCAGGGTACTGGCATTTTCAATCTCAAGTTCTTCAGCATATGCCAAAAGATCGGCGGGTGATTTCTGTTTTAATTCCTGAAGATGCATAACATGACTCATCAATGGAAACGGGACTGTATAGATCGGATCATGAGCCGGGCGACTCCCTGAAATATACTGGGTAACGTTATAAGTTTAATTTTTGTTAAAAGTCAAGGAAAACAGCTTTGGCTAGCCATATCAGATGCTATGAGAATGGCTTTACCACCGCCATAACCACAATAACAATCATGAGGACAGTCGGGACTTCGTTCCAGACTCGATAGGATTTAGACGATAGCGGTTTTTCGTCATTTTCGAGTAAACGCCGCATTTTTGAAAATTTGCCATGACAGGCGGCCATCAGAATGACGCAAATAAATTTGATGATGAACCATGCTTCATAAATCAAAGCATAATTGAGGGCGAGCATCCACAGACCAAAAATAAAGGACGCAATCATCGCCGGATTCATGATCGCTTTCAGCAAACGACGTTCCATAACCTTGAAAGTTTCGGCCTGAACCGACCCAAGCGGCGTACCTGCATGATAAACGAATAAGCGCGGCAGATATAACAGGCCTGCCATCCACGATATGACCGAAATAATATGCAATGCTTTTATAATGTCATAGCTCATCAGGGATTCCTTAATTCAACTTGTATCGGGTTCTGTTAGTGCGTTTGGCGCACATGTGAAATCATTTTTGTGACATTGGCGATAGGCGTTGCAGGTGTGATGCCATGTCCCAGATTGAAGATATGCGGCCGGTCGGCAAAAACGCCAAGAATTTCGTCGATATTAGCCACCATAGCATCACTGCCAGATATGAGGCTGATCGGATCCAGATTACCCTGAACCGGTAGGTTGGCAGGTAAATGTTTATGTGCCCATCTTATGTCCATACCGTGATCAAGACCAAGTGCATTGACGCCAACCTGGTCAGCATAAGCTAAAATACCTTCGCCAATGCCTTTAGGGAAACCAATAACAGGCTGAGTGATACCACGGGCACGTAATGCTGCGATAATTGTTGCTGCCGGTTTATTAACAATAGCATCACGGTGCCATGACGGAACAGCACTTGCCCAGCTGTCAAACAACATCAAGGCATCTGCACCTGCTTGTGCCTGTAGTGATAAAAATTCGATCGTCGCCTGCGTGACAATCTGCATGATTTTGTCAAAGCCAGCTGGATCATTCCACAACATCTGGCGGGAGATATTAAAATCTTTTGATGACCCACCTTCAAGCATATAGGTTAGAACCGTCCATGGCGCGCCAGCAAAACCAATCAAAGCGGTATCTTCGCGCAATAATGAACGTGTACGGCCAATCGCATCAGCCACAGGGGCTAATTTTTGTGCGACATCATCAAGTAAAGCTTCATCAAGCAAAGCAGCATCATCAAGCGGATCAAGCATAGGCCCGTGATTTGGTTTGAAACGCACATTACGTTCTAAAGCCCATGGCACCATTAATATATCGGAAAAAATGATGGCCGCGTCAAAACCGAATCTGGTTATAGGTTGTATAGTAACATTACTGGCTTTTTCAGGGTCCAGACAAAAACTGATAAAATCAGATGTCGATTCGCGCACATCTCTATATTCTTTTAAATAGCGCCCTGCTTGACGCATCATCCAGATAGGTGGGATTGGCATCTTTTGTCCGGCAAGCGTTTTTAGAAAGCTGTTCATGCGTCTCGGTTTCTATATATCTATATTATTATATATATAAAGGTTGTTGTAGTGTTAGTAGCTGTGGATATGCGTGTTGCCAGTTTTCTACCCTGTTTATCCACAGTTTTATAAACAATCTCATGCCTGCAAAGCTATCGTTTTTAAAGGAAAAGGCGCCTTTATCCAGCTTTTCCCCAAAGTAAACTTATATTTTATCCGCAATTGTATCATCTGTGACCTGATTGTGGCTATGTTGATGAAATAGGTTTGTGCTGGTTTTTGTCCCCAGATGCCGTAGCTTTGTCCACAGTTTTTATCCGGTGGTTTGACGTGTTATGTCGAACATAATATTTGCTCATGACGCGGCTTGCATAGCGATGTAAGGTTGAACCCATAGCGAGGATAGCATGGCACGCCAAGAATTACATATTCATCTGGTTTCGGATTCGACTGGTGAAACAGTGCATCAGATCACGCGCGCCTGTCTGGCCCAGTTTCCCGATGCCGATGTCACCGAACATGTATGGACGCTGGTGCGTACCGATGAACATCTTGAGCTTTTGTTCAGTGGGGTGATGCGTAATCCGGGTATTTTGCTGATGAGTATCATTAATAATGAGATGCGCGAAAAAATTGAATCGCGCTGCAAGAAAATGGGCATTCCTGCCGTATCGGTATTGGATCCGGTGGTCAATTTGCTGGCCACCGTATTAGGGCAAGCGCAGCAGAATTTGCCTGGTGGTCAACGGCAGATCAATTCGGCCTATTTTGCCCGTGTTGCCGCGGTTGATTTTGCCGTTAGCCATGATGATGGTATGAATATGGGCAATCTTAGCGAGGCGGATATTCTGATTGTTGGTATTTCACGAACGTCCAAAACACCAACATCAATGTATCTGGCGCATCGTGGCTATAAGGTGGCTAATTATGCGCTGGTGCCAGGGGTGCCATTTCCCGCGCATTATCTGGATGGGTTGAATCTGTTTACGGTGGGGCTGACGAATGACCCGAAACGGCTTAGCGCGATCCGCAAAACCCGCCAGATCGCCATGCTTGATAATGAAAACAAGACCTATGCCGATATTGACGCGATCGAAGACGAAGCAAAGGACGCGCGCCGCCTGTTTAATAAATCAGGCTGGCCCGTTATCGATGTGACACGCCGTTCGGTCGAAGAAACCGCCGCCGCGATTATCCAGCTTCATACAAATTGGCGTGAAAGCGAAGCATGACCCAAGATATTTTTGTGACGTTACCTAATGATAAGCTGGTACTGGCATCATCAAGCCAGACGCGCCAGACGATGCTGGCCAATGCCGGTATCGCATTTCAGATACAGTCGGCACCTGTTGATGAAGCGAGTTTGCGCGATGCAGCACTGGCCGAAGATATGGCAAAAGATGATATTGCGGTTTTGTTGGCTGATATGAAAGCACAAGCGGTCAGTATGCGGCTGGCGGCTGGTGATGATAGCTATATCATTGGTGCCGATCAGCTGTTGGTGTGCGATGACGTGATATTCGCCAAGCCGCATGATGCAAAGGCGGCAGAACAGCATTTGCAAGCATTGTCCGGTAAAACGCATCAGCTTATCACCGCCGCCGTCATCTATCGGCAGGGGCAACGAATCTGGCATCATATTGAAACTGCTGATATGACGGTACGGACGCTCGATGATAATTTTATTTCAGCCTATGTAAAGGCAATGGGCGATGCCGCGCTTTATAGCCCGGGTGCCTATCAGATCGAAGAGCTGGGCGTGCATCTGTTTAGCCAGATCAAAGGCTGTCATTACGCCATTTTGGGATTGCCGCTGTTGCAAATCCTTGGGTTTTTGCGGCCACATGGGCTTGTGCCAATGGTGGCATCAAGCGGATTACCAGCATGATTATTATCGGTCTTACGGGGATGATTGCTAGCGGGAAAACCACGGTCAGTGAGATGTTCACCGCGAAATCGATTCCTGTGCATAATGCCGATAAGGTGGTGCATCGCTTGCTGGGGCTGAATGGAGCGGCGGTTGCCAAGATCATCGATGCCTTTGGTGCAGATGTGGGCGATAATAAAGGGGGCATTGATCGCGGCAAGCTGGGGGCGCTGGTTTTTGGTGATGAAACAGCACGGGCAAAGCTGGAGGCGATAATGCATCCGATGGTGCGCGCGGATCGTGATGATTTTTTGCATAGACACCGACAGGCCAATACGCCGCTGGTTGTTCTGGATATTCCGTTATTGTTTGAAACAGGCGGTGATGCGATATGTGATTATGTGATCGTGACCAATGCCCATGCCGATGTGATTACAAAACGTGCCTTGTCACGCGCGGGCATGACGGCCGATAAGCTGGCAGGTATCTTGCAAAACCAGATGCCAGCCGCCGACAAGATCAAACGCGCCGATATGGTGCTGGATACCGATATGTCAATCGATCAAACGCGCGGTCAGCTTGAGGACTGGTTAGCCAGCCTGGAGATGACCGATCCGAGGATAGATTATCACGGCCAGAACAACCCAACATAATGTTCCGATATTTTAAAAAAAGGATATGTCATGCGTGAAATCGCTCTGGATACCGAAACCACCGGCATAAGCCCACGAGATGGCCACCGCATCATCGAAATTGGTTGTCTTGAGCTGATGCATCATCTGCCAACCGGACATAAATTGCATATCTATATCAATCCCGAACGTGAGATTGATGAAGGCGCGGTCAAGGTGCATGGCATCACCAGCGAATTTCTGGCTGATAAGCCCGTATTTGCCGATATTGCTGATGAATTTCTGGCGTTTATCGGTGACGATCCGATGGTGATCCATAATGCGCCCTTTGACATGGGCTTTCTGAATGCCGAACTGGCGCGTCTTGACCGACCTGTTTTGCCAATGGATCGTGCGATTGATACATTGATGATGGCGCGTAAAAAATTCCCTGGCGCGCAAGCCAATCTTGACGCTTTATGCCGCCGTTTTGAAATTGATAATGGACATCGTGATCTGCATGGCGCGCTGATCGATGCTGATCTGCTGGCGTCGGTCTATATCGAATTGATGGGCGGCAAACAGCCCGGGTTATTGCTGGATAGCGGTGCTGGCGCGCTGGCAGGGCAACCTCATGCGCGTAATCATGGTGGTCAGGCGGCGGATAATAATCATGATGGTCAGGCGGCGGATCAAAACGGACATTTCACCATGCAAGATAGCGCGATCCGGCCAATCCGCCCGCATGCACCAAGCGCGGACGAAATAGCCGCGCATGATGCGTTTATCGATGGCATGGACAAGCCGATCTGGCGTCAGGCGGATAGCTGACAAATATAGATTAATGCGCTTCGCTAGATGATGCTTCTTGCTGGCGTGCCAGATTATGCTGATAGACAGCGACAAAATCGACAGGCTGAATATTGAGCGGCATGAAACCGCCATCGCGCGTCATATCCGAGATAATGGCGCGGGCAAAAGGAAACAGCAAACGCGGCGCTTCGATCATGATAAGCGGGTTCAACTCAGCTTCGGGCGTATTGGGCGCGGACACAACACCAGCATATGTCAAATCGACAAGAAACAAGGCGGTGTCATCGGCTTTGGCCTTGGCAGATAGATTCAGCAAGACCTCAAACTGGCCGTTACCGATCATCGATGCCCCTACATTGACGCCAATTTCAACGTCTGGCTGGCCCGTATCTTCGGTCAGGACTTTTGGCGCGTTCGGATTTTCAAAAGACAGATCCTTGATATATTGCGCATGAACGACAAGCTGGCGTTGCACATGTGTGTCTTCATTGGTGGCGGTGTCCGGTGCTTTGGTATCAGAGTTATTTGGTTTTTTGGCCATGGGAATCTCCGGTTGCGAATTTTTTAGCGTCTAACATGAACAAGGGGCTGGTCGCAAGGTTTGACGCCTAATGATCGCTGATAATCTGGAATGCTATGATGATCGGTCATTTTAATGTCTTGCCGGGGTCATTGGGTTTTGAAGCTTTATTGGGGGTCTTTTCTTCGGCTTCGCCTTCGATAATGTCATTATCCCCCCATTGATCCGGGGTGTTTCCAAATGTGGACCTGCGGCGTGATGCGTCAAAGCCCGCATTAGAATTATCGGTTTGGGCATGTGCCGCGCCAGCATAGCTGGTGAAGCGCGCGCTTTTGCCAAGGCGTGTCGCCAGCCAGAGACCAGCCATTGTGCGTATGCCAGGCACAAATATAGCCAGCCCCACCGCGTCGGTCACATAGCCAGGCAGTAACATCAAAACAGCGCCACATAACAGCCCGATAGAATCAGCCATCGATTTTACCGGCGGTCGCCCTTGCGCTATGTCGGTGCGGAAGCTATTCATGACAGCGCGTCCCTGACTTTTTAACAAAGACACCCCAATCATGGCGGTGATGAATACACCAAGAATGGTCAGCACAACGCCAACTTCGCTACCAATAACAATAAAGGCGTTAATTTCGACCCATCCCCAGATAAAAATGATCAGTAGGATGATTAAGTTCATGTTATTCCTTTGGGCATTTTGTTCCTTTGGGCATAATTTTACCCTATTTAAGCTGGAAACTGGATTTTGTGATACACATATGTCATCTATAGAAGAGATTTTCTAGCCCAATCACATTTGAGCTAGCTCAAAAAGAGCAGGAGACGACGTGCCCTATATTGATATTATCATTTTTGCGGTGATTGCCGTATTGCTGGTCTTGCGGCTGAAATCGGTTCTTGGTCAGCGCACCGGATTCGAACAACCACAAGAAAAGCAACCTATGCAAGCCGCCAATGACGGCGATGTTGTGCCGTTCCCCGGCAATAAGCCCGATGCAGACGCACTTACTGGCCATGGTGTTGAAACGCTACGCAAAGCCGATCGTAATTTTACCGAAGCAGCCTTTTTAGGCGGCGCAACGCAGGCGTTTGAAATGACCTTGCGTGCCTATGCTGATGGTGATCTGGCGCAATTAAAACGCTTGCTAGGGTATGATCTGTTGCAAAGCTTTACCCAATCGATTCAAAAGCGGACGGCGAATAAAGAAACGCTGACGATCGAATTGGAAAATATCAAGGAAGCCAGCATATTGAATATTTCCGTGACCGACTCAATCGCCGCGGTCACAGTTCATTTTCATTCTGTGCAAACACGCATCGCACGTGATGCCGATGACAATATTATTGATGAAGATGAAAGCCAGTCACAGGAAATTGTTGATATTTGGACGTTTGAGCGTGATCTGACCTTGAATGATCCGAACTGGAAGCTTGTTGAAACCGAAACCGCCGATGATGATAGCTAATGGTGTCGGGGACTAATGGTTATGACCAATGAGCGCGCGCAAATCTGACACATCACATCATGATGAAGATCATGTATTATGGCAACGCGTCACCGCGTTGGTAAAACCGGCGGCACAGCAAAACCGCCGCTATAGCGGTAATAGCGATTTTAATAAGGGACATGATTCGGGCGGGCTTTCAGAATCAGCCGCGCTATCCCCGTCAAAACACCAAAAAGCTGTTACATCGAAAACGGCCAAAGCCACCCAAAAAGCTATTATGGCGGCAGCATTGTCAGTGCCAGCGATGCCGCCAAAAGCATCACCTGTTGATCTGCGGACGGGGGAAACAGCTGGGATTGATGGCGGTACCCAGAAAAGATTATTCCGTGGTGATGTGAAAATTGATGCAAGACTTGATCTGCATGGATTTACCGCCGCCCAAGCCCAACGCAAACTGACCCAGTTTCTAGGCCAAGCCAAAGTGTCTGGCTATCGGTGTATTCTTGTTATCACAGGCAAAGGGGTACGCGGTGAAGGCGTGTTGCGCAGTTCGGTGCCAGACTGGCTGAAACGCGCGCCACTTTGTGATATGGTATTGGCCATGGCACAAGCCAAGCCAAGCGACGGTGGGGCTGGTGCGCTTTATGTTCTGCTTCGTCGCCAACGTGATCGAAAATGACACCATTTGGCAGTAAAATGCGCCAATTACGGGCTGACAAGAATGTCACCCAACAGCAACAGGCACATTATCTGGGCGTATCCAATGCCTATATCTCGGCTTTGGAAAATGGCGCCCGCGGCAAGCCCTCGGCGGTGCTTGTCGATCAGATATGCGTATGGCTTGGTTTGATCTGGGATGATGCTGAAGAGCTTAAACGCTTGGCGGCCTTGTCGCATCCAAAACCAACTATTGATGTGCGCAAACAAACACCCGATGCGGTGCTTCTTGCCAATATGCTGGCGCAGAATATTGAACGGCTGGATGATAATGATTGTCAGATTCTTTTGACCGCGTTGGAAAAGCGTCTTGGATAAATTCTTTCGGGGATAAATTCTTTTGGGGATAAATTCTCTGGTATAAATCTTTCTGATAAAATACAAACAAGCTGTTCCAATTTTATATTGTTGTGTTAAAAGGTTCGCAAATTATGCGAATAGTGCAGACTTTGCGGATCGATGCGGCAGGCAAGATGGCCTGTCCAATTGTACGGTTTCGTAATTATGCCATATTTATTGTGCATCGTGCTGATCATTAATTAGCTATCTGTGCCGTTTTGCACCAATCGAGGATGTTCTAAATGACGCCCGAAATTCTTAGAGATCATGTAGCAAAACTGTCAGTTGAGACAGTCGCAAAACTGTCGGCAAGCGACATTAATGAATTATGCGATGCTGCCGAAGAAGCGATCAAATCGGATGGTGGTTTTGGCTGGCTGACGCCGCCGCCACGTTCGGTCATGGAAGATTATTGGCGTGGTGTATTGATGGTTCCCGAGCGGCATTTGATTGCAGCGCGTCTTGATAAGATGATTGGTGGCTGTTGCCAGATCGTGCGGCCGCCGCGTAATAACGAAGCGCAGGCATTTAGCTGTAATCTGACAACATTCTTTGTTGCCCCATGGGCGCGTGGTCACGGGTTGGCGCAAAAGATGATTGGCGAAGCCGAGGCGCTGGCTAAATCCGAAGGGTTTTCGATGATTAACCTTGATGTTCGAGCCACCCAGACGCGGGCGATACAGTCGTTTGAAGCCCGCGGGTTCAAACGCTATGCGAGCAATGAATATTATGCCAAAGTCGATGGCACATATGTGATGGGATATTATTATCACAAAGCCCTTTAGATGGCGGCGTGACAGCAGGTGATGAGATGGCTTCGTATGACGATAATAATATTTTTGCGAAAATCCTGCGTGGCGAGATTCCCTGCAATAAATGTGATGAAGATGATTTGACCTTGTCCTTTTATGATATTGCCCCGCAAGCACCTGTGCATGTGCTGGTGATTCCCAAAGGACGTTATGTTGATTATGCCAATTTTGTGGCACATGCCTCGGTTGAGGAAATTGCTGGCTTTTCCGCCGCGATCCACCGTGTCGCCGAAAAAACCGGCATTAGCGAAACAGGCTATCGAATCATTTCGAATATAGGTAATGACGGGCATCAGGACGTACCGCATCTGCATATGCATGTGCTTGGTGGCGGCGCAATGGGACCGATGCTGGCAAAACGGCCTTAATATTTGGATATATGGGCGGTTATAATATCGTCAGAGATCCGGCTTTACATATTGCAATAATCTAATCAACTTGCGGCGATCTTTTAGCTCATCCAAAATGGTCATTCACGACGATGGATGCCGATAATCATGCATGCAAACATCCAGACAGTTGCCTTTCGTGGCATTGATACCATCGCTGTTGATGTGCAGGTTCATATTGCCAATGGTTTGCCCGCGATGGCGATTGTTGGGCTGGCTGATAAATCGGTTGCCGAATCCAAAGAACGCGTGCGGGCGGCGTTAACATCAATCGGTTTGTCTTTGCCGCCGAAACGAATTGCGATCAATCTGGCGCCTGCCGATGTTTTGAAAGAAGGCGCGCATTTTGACCTGCCGATTGCGCTTGGTCTGCTGGTTGCCATGGGGGTGGTGCCAGCGGATGCGGTGGCAGACCGTGTTGTGCTAGGTGAATTATCATTGAACGGGGCGATCCAGCCTGTATCAGGCGCATTATCGGCGGCTATCTTTGCCAGCAGTCAACAGCAGAATTTGATCTGTCCGGCGGCGTCGGGTGCCGAAGCTGCATGGGCTGGCGATATTGATATTCTGGCACCAGCTGACATTCTGGCATTGCTTAATCATGTGCGCGGCAGTCAAATTGTTGATCCGCCAATAGCGAAAATAGTGACCAGCCATGTTCAGCATCCCGATATGGCGGATTTGCGTGGCCAGTTGATTGCGCGGCGGGTTCTGGAAATCGCCGCTACAGGTGGACATAATCTGTTATTGATCGGCCCACCCGGGGCTGGCAAATCAATGCTGGCCGCACGCTTGCCCGGGTTACTGCCGCCATTAACCCCCGAACAGGCGTTGCAGGTGACGATGATTCATTCGATTGCAGGCCAGCTTTCCGAAGGAGGACTTGTCAGGGATCGCCCCTTTCGGGAGCCGCATCATTCGGCATCGATGGCGGCGCTGGTCGGCGGCGGGATGCGCGCCAAGCCAGGCGAAATATCGCTGGCGCATCATGGTGTTCTGTTTCTCGATGAGCTGGCCGAATTTAGCCGCGTGGTGCTGGATTCGCTTCGCCAGCCTTTGGAAACAGGTAAAGTGGTCGTGGCGCGTGCGAATAATAATTATACCTATCCTGCCCAGTTTCAGCTTGTCGCCGCGATGAATCCATGTCGGTGCGGCTATCTGGGGGATCCAGCGCGTGCCTGTAGCCGCGCGCCGGAATGTGGCCGCCACTATTGTGCGAAAGTATCTGGTCCAGTGATGGATCGTTTTGATCTGATTATCGAAGTACCCGAAGTCACCCCGCAAATGTTAATGGCAGATGAGGTGGCGGAAAGTTTGGCAGATATTTATGACCGTATCATGACCGCACGAGCTATGGCGACAGCCCGCCCTAGTCAGGCGGATGGCACACTCAATGCCAAGCTGGTAGGCGATGATCTGGATGTTGCTATCCAGCTGGAAGATGAAGCAAAGGATCTGTTGAAAGCGGCACTTGAACAGCAAAGATTGTCAGCGCGTGCCTATCACAAGATTATGCGCGTGGCGCGAACGATTGCTGATCTGGATAATAATAATGATGTCACCCGCGCGCATCTGGCCGAAGCGCTGGCCTATCGGGCGATGCCATTATTTGCATAAGTGGGACGGATGCGTTCGATCGCATCCCATGTGTGCGCGGCAATATCGATATCCGATAGACGCAGAATTTCACGAATGCCTGTCGGCGAGGTGACATTAATTTCGGTTATATAATCGCCAATGATGTCAATGCCGACAAATAAAAGCTGGCGGCGGCGTAATTCAGGGCCAATCGCATGGCAAATTTCCAGATCACGCGCCGTGAGTTCGGCCCGGGCGGCACTGCCACCAACATGGAAGTTGGACCGCGCTTCGCCTTTTTGCGGAATCCGATTTACCGCGCCAACCGGTTCGCCATCGACAAGAATGACGCGCTTATCGCCTTTGGTCACGGCGGGTATATAGGCCTGTACCATCACCGGTTCGCGGCTGGTTTGAAAAAACATTTCAAGCAAAGCGCTAAGATTCTGATCATCTTGGCGTAAGCGGAAAACGCCGGCCCCGCCATTACCAAAAAGCGGCTTGACGATGATGTCATGATGCGTTGCCCGAAAGGCCGCAATCGTTTCGGGATCACGGCTTATCAAGGTTGGCGGCATCAGGTCGGGGAATAAGGTTACCAGCAATTTTTCCGGAGCGTTACGTACCTCGGCAGGATTATTAACGACCATGGTTGTAGGCGGCAACATTTCCAGCAGATGCGTGGCGGTGATATAGGCCATATCAAACGGGGGATCCTGGCGCATCAGGATGATGTCAAAATCAGTTAGAGCGCGGGTTTCAAAGGCACCTGTTTTAAAATGATCACCCTGATGGTCAAATAGCTGTAGTGACTGACCGCGCGCTTCGATTCTTGCGTCATTCAGGCTTAGCTTGTCGGGGGTGTAATACCAAAGGGAATGACCACGCTTTTGCGCCTCCAGACCAAAGGCAAAGCTGGTATCGCCAGCGATCACGATTGAGTCAACCGGATCCATCTGGATGGCAACGGACAGATTCGGTGAAACGGTCATAGTCAGGCTAATCGCGCGTGTCAGTTGCCAAGCTGATGTAATTGACCACCTGCTGGGCAAAGCGCAGATCCTGTGCATGCGCGACAACGGCATTCATCTCATCAGGTGATGAGGCAACACCCGACAGATAGACAATGCCATTCACCACATCGATGCTGAAGTTAAGGGATGAAATATCACCATCGGTGATCAGCTTGCCGCGCAATTGGGCACTGGCTGCCAGATCCTTGGCCACGTCTTTGAGTGTTGATGTATCGGTTACCTGTATTTCATTGACGACTTCACGGACGCCTTTGATTTCCCATGCCAGCTTGGTGGCCAGCACTTTTTCTTCGGGGGTCTTTACCTTGCCTGTCATCAATACCGCCCCGTCATTGACAGCCACATCGACAACAGTGCCAAGGCTGGCATCGGTCTGAATGAATTTGTCATGCAGTTTGGTGAAAATAACGCTGTCAGATACCGAGGTGGACAGTCCTTTTTCCGTTGTTGACGCTGCCACCGCCGCCGTACCAACACCAATTGCCGCCCCAACACAGCCTTGCAAAGCCAGCGATGCCAGAATCAAAATACAGGCAGAGACACGGGTCATGGTTGAGATATGTGAAGGGCGCGACGCCTGCATGGACGGTCTCCTATTGGGTTTGCAGTCTGGCTGTGTATAGCCGCTTAAATGTGACAAGTTGTTGCATTATGGTCAAGGCCTATAGACGTTCTACCAAGCATTTACAACTGCTATCAAGTGACCCCATAATGCATAGGGTTTGCGTTCGATCAAAATCACATCAAAACGGCATTCATAATTCTGGTAAAGGGGTGATGCGGCAATGAATAATGCCGCCGCCCGTGTGATCCGTTTTTGCTGACGGGGGGACGGGCTGGCCGCATGAACATCTTTGTGCCGGAATTTGACTTCGCAAAACACAAGCAGATGTCCCCGCCGTGCAATAATATCAATTTCGCCACTATGACTTTGCCAGCGCCGCGCCAGAATGCGAAACCCACGTAGCCGATACCATAGAATGGCACGCGCCTCAGCCAGATGCCCCGTTTTTTCAGCAGCTTTGAATTGTGCGGTTTTTGATGAAGCTTTATCTGGGTTGGGCGTTTTTGAATCGGGCATGATACTTATCTTTGAATATCAATCGCCAGCTTATATATTTTCTTGCGTGGCTGTCCGGTCATGTCGGTGATTGTCTGTACCGCATCGCGCAAGGTGGCACCTTCAAGTTCAGCACGCAGCATCTGTTCGATCGTGACATCATCGAACATGGCCTCGTCTTTTTTACGGCCTTCGACAAGAATGACCAATTCGCCCTTTGGCGTATCGGTGGTTTCATAGTGATTGCATAATGCGGTCAAGGTGCCGCGATGAATATGTTCATGCATTTTGGTGAGCTCGCGCGCGACAACGGCAAGCCGATCGCCCAAAATATCGCGCATCATCTGCAAACTGACACAAAGACGTTTCGGCGTTGCAAACCAGATGGTGGTGCATGTCAGCATCGCGACGTCGGCCATAGCATCACGCGCAGCTTTGCTTGATACCGGGATAAAACCAGCAAACATGAATTTGTCCGTTGGCAAGCCCGCCGCCGCCAAGGCCGTGATCGGCGCGCTGGGCCCCGGGATTGCGGTCACGGTGATATTATGGTCATGGCAGGCGGCGACGAGCTTGAACCCAGGATCAGAAATAAGCGGGGTGCCGGCATCACTGACCAAGGCGATATTTTGTCCAGCCAGAAGCTGTTTGATCAGTTTTGGCCGCATCAGATGCCCATTATGATCGTGATAGGGATATAAACGCGCCTTGTTCGAGGTGCCTGTTAAGGTCAGTAATTTGCGGGTCATCCGTGTATCTTCACAAGCGATAATATCGACCGCTTCGAGACAAGCGGCGGCACGTGGTGAAAAGTCACCCAGATTTCCAATCGGGGTCGCTACCACCGATAGTAATCCATACGCATCGCTCATGATCTGCACCTGTCCGATTGTGAGTTATTTCATTCTGTTGGGCATGATAACGGTTGAATTAAATAGCAACCAAGCAAATAATAACATGCGCAGATCAGCCAGCCATGATAAAGATGACTTGTTGGGAGACACTATGGCCAAACCTTGGCATTTATTATGTTATGTTGTGATTTCTGTAATGGTGGCAAGTTGTGGGTCGCAAACCACACCCAGACCTGTTTCATCGGTTCCTGTTGTAAGACCTACGCCCGAACCTAACCCCGAAGCAGCGGCAGAGACAGCCATCGCGCTGAATGCCGAAAGCAAAGCAGCACTGGCCAAGGCGGCGCAACAAAAATCGCAAATAAGGGAAGATGATACGGTTATTATCAAGCCTGTATCCAAGGCCGATCCTGCAAAAATTGATTTGCTACAAAAGCTGATGGTGCCTGATCCGCGCCCCGAAGATGCGCCTGTATCAGATATGCGCCTGCCTGATAGCACCCAGCAAGATGAAAGCCAGCCAGCCGAGACCCAAGCCGTTGAGACCGAAGCTGATGTAATGAGTCCCCTGGATGTCATTATAAATGATCTGGCTGATAGCGTTCTTGAACCTGAAGAAGCAACCGCCATGGCCAAAGCCGCGATCGCGGCAGAAATGAAACGTGAATCGACGATTAACCAGATTATTTGGCAAATTCAGTCATCAGCCCCAAAAAAGATACCTGACGCCGTTACCCCCGTGACCGAAGGCCCCGATCCGTCATTGGCTGCCGAAGCGTTGAATGCCGCCTTTGCCCTGCTGGCCAACAAAATTCCCGTGCCGCCTGATGAAGATGAGTTTGTGCTACCAGCAAAAACGCCAGATCGTCTGCGGGTTGCGCTGATGGCACCGTTAAGCGGCACACATAAGCAATTTGGTGAGGAACTGCGTAAAGGGGCTGAGCTGGCCCTGTTTTCAATCGCCAATCCAAAAGTTGAAATGCTGATCTATGATACGGCAAGTGATGGCA
>JABJBD010000031.1 GCA_018668795.1 Candidatus Puniceispirillum sp.
AAAAGCCAGCCGCATTGCCAAACCCAAATCTTGTTAGCGTCATATTCATGACATTTGCCTTGTTTTATGGTTTAAACGGCACAATAAATTGACATCATTGTTTACAAACATTGTGTATTTCAACCGCTAAACCTCTGATTAAAAGTGTTTTACTTTGCCGCTATCCAGGTGCCATCGCGGCGGCCGGATGTGGGCCATAGCTGATAAAGGCAAAATCTGTGCCAACATTTGATTTGCAGAAAGAGCTTAGTGCGAAAGGCGTTTTTCTTGCTTGGCCTTACTTGCTAGGTCTTTTGACCTTTATTTCTGATGACATGGCTGAGTTAGGCAATACCAAACTGGTTGGCATAAAAAATGCATATCCAGGTTAGGTACCTTGATTTTTGACGAAACGGAGCTCAAAATGCGCAAGATTTTCAAGACAGTAGCGGTCTGCAGTATTGGCGTCGGTTTTTTGACCGCATGTCAGCACAATGGCACAGCAAGCCTCGATGTGGCTGGTGCCACAAAGATAGCTGCAGTTGAGGCCTCACAAACCCAGACAATTGTAAATTTGAAAGATGTCCTCGATGCTAGCGCGGAAAATATTCCAACGCTGACTGCCGTTGGCTATGCAGTTACATCATCCCAGCCGGGCCGTGGTGAGGCGCAGAAACGTTTAATGGCGATCCGGTCCGCCCGGATGGCGGCAATGCGCGATTTGGCCGAACAGATTCACGGATTGCAAGTGGATTCAAGCACAACTGTGATCGATCTTGTTGTGCAGAATGACACGTTTCGTGGTGTTGTGAATGGCACCATCCGCGGTGCTCGCACCGTTCGGATTAATCCAACTGGCACTGATACTTATGAGGTGGTTTTGGAAATTGATCGAGAAACCATCAGCTACCTACTTACAACAGCGCGCAAGACTGTCTAATGATGTTTAGTCGAGTCCTTGCATTGCTGTCGGTCGCCATCTTTGCCCTGTTAACTGGCATGCATGCGCTTGCTGGTGAGGGTTTGCGCTTGGTGTCGGCAACAGGACGCGCGGTGATTAATGATCAGGCAACCTTGCACGAGGCAAAAAATATTGCGCTTGAAGATGCGTTATATCTTGCAGCGTTGAAAGGTGGTGCCAAGATCGATGGGTTTTCATCGGTACAGGCCGATACGAGCCTTGATGACCATTTTGTTGTGCGCCCTTCCAGTGAAATTCTTGATTATCGCATTGTTAATGAAGTCAAAGATGACCTTCACTATGAAGTGACCGTAGAGGCCGCCGTCGGCAAGATTGCCGAACCTGCATGCCATGATCGTGCAGTTGGCCATTTGACAATGTTTGCGCCTACAATGTCGATGACAAGGTCGGTTCCCGGCTGGCTGTCAACAATGCCGTCAATAATGATGATGGACATTTATCGGCAGCTGGAAAATACGACCAATCTGACCTTATATAATAAGGGCGCTACGGTTCTTGATCCGATGCAGATGAAGCGAGATGCGCGTTATGATTATAATGCATTAATAAATGGCAAAGCCACGATCCGTGATGGTGACTTTGCCTTTGCAACTAATATTTCATTTGAAAGCCTCAGCGACGGCTCGGCATTTGGCCAAAGCCAGCATTTGCGCGCCATCATCACGACTAGCCTATATTCAGGCAGTAAGCTGACACCGCTTGGCGAGGTTCGTGACGAAATCAAGCTAAAGCTTGGCGAGCGCTCGTTAAGCCTGCTGATTAGCAAATTAAGTACAACTAAACGCGATATGGTAAAAACGGCCTTGATGAGCGGGCTTCAAAACCACGCCAAGGCGATTGCTTCGGCTACTTTATGTTTGCCACTAAAGGCTGTAATCAAATTAGAGAATGATAAGCTGCATGTTAACCTGGGGATGCGGCAGGGCATTCAGGTTAATCGTCTGGCGATGGTTTCTGGCGTTAGCAGTAAATGGTCTGTTCTGCGGGTAATTGAGGCTGGTGATGGATATTCAATCCTTGAGCCGCTTAGCCGCCAACGCAAGCCAGTTGATTTGAATGGCAAGCTTGCGACGTTTCTGGAGAAGAATTGATGCGCTATTTGACGTTTGTAATTCCATGCCTTTTCGGCATTGCCATGAATGCAGCCATTGCCGAGCCAATTGTCGTACTGACCTATGCGGCGCGTGACAATGGCGCTGTTGAAGATGCTGCAAGTTCACACCCGTTTCGCATGGATCCGGATTATTCGGAAATGCATGAGGTGGTGCAGGATGAAACCCTCGGTCATATCATGAATGCTTATTATGGTGGCAGCGGCATGAATATGAAATTTGTTGAAATGGCTATCGTTCAGATGAATCGCCATGCCTTTGTGCGGGGTAATCCGAATTTTCTCTATGCTAAGAAAACCATTCGTCTGCCATCTCTAAACCAGATCAAAGCCTTGGCAACCGGCACAAAGCTCGAAAACAGCTCATCAGAAGGTAGCAGCGGACGGACAAATGAAATTTATTTCTTTGGTGGGTAAATCTGCCAGCATTTTCGGACTATACGCAGGCCTATGTCTTGCCAGCAATCTGGCTATGGCGAGCCAAACCTTATCAGGCGCGATGATCAAAGCCGAGATTAAATCATCCTTGGCCTCACTTGGCATGGTCACAAACCCTGCAATCAATCAGGATAGGCAATTCCTACCTTGTGCCGCAGGTTTGACGATTGAACCAATGTTTGGAAGTTATAAGACAGTTCGCGTTTCGTGCAGTGACCGGGATGGTTTTTCAATTGCGGTTAGAACTCAAATTCAAACCGACACGCCTGTTGCTGTTTTGGGTGGTGACGCTGGAGACGTATTACAGTCTTCAAGTGGGGCGTCAAAAATTGTCAAGCTTTCGCGTAGCCTGAGGCGAGGCGAAGTCATTACCGATGATGATCTGGTCCTAGTATCAAGCCCGGATCACCGTCTTGTCGGGTACTTTAAAGATCTGGATGACGTCATTGGGCGCAAAGCTAAACGGTCATTGAGCATTAATCAAGTGGTGCAAAACCGGCATCTTGAGATAGATTGGCTCATTCAAAAAGATCAATCTGTTTCCATTGAGTCTCAGATTGGCGGTGTTACGGTTGTCGGTTCTGGCCTTGCTTTAGATAATGCCCAAATAGGTGATTTGCTGAGGGTTTTGAACCAGTCAAGTAAGGTTATTGTGGAAGGCCGCGTTGTGTCAGAAAAAAAAATTAAAATAATTACTAAATAAATGCTCAATTTTGTCGTAACTGTTGTATCGGAGGTCAACTAAAATGGTTGGTATTGTAA
>JABJBD010000049.1 GCA_018668795.1 Candidatus Puniceispirillum sp.
ATGGCTGCGAAATGAAATCGCTTCACCAAGGTTAGCAACAAAGAACTGACGACATCCAGTTTTGTAAAGCGCGCCACCAACATCATTCGCGCCAAGCCCATAGCCATTCGCCTTGACCATGGCGGCTGTGCGTGTGTTTTTGGATGATTTGCTGTCCAGATAGATCCAATTATGGGCGATTGCGCCAAGATCAATGTCAATGCGGCTATCGGCTGCGCCAAAGGTTGCCAGCACATCTTGATCATCTTTGGACATGGTTAGAAGCCCTCAGGCAGATGGGTGCTTTCGGTCAGATCAGTGAAATGGGTAAAGCGCTTTTCGAAATGCACATTTACCGATCCTGTGGGGCCGTGCCTTTGTTTGGCAACAATGATTTCGGCTTTGTTTTCGGCGCTTTGCATTTTGCTTAACCAGTCAGCGTGCCTTATGTTGAAGGTATCAACCGATTCTTCCATTTTCTGTTCAGGTTCGCGTTTGTTGAGATAATATTCCTCGCGATAAACAAACATCACCACATCGGCATCCTGTTCGATTGATCCAGATTCGCGCAAATCAGACAGATTTGGACGCTTGTCTTCGCGCATTTCAACAGCACGTGATAGCTGTGACAAAGCCAGCACAGGCACATCAAGTTCTTTGGCAATCGCCTTTAAAGTACGGCTGATATTTGAAATTTCCTGTACACGGTTTTCAGAACGAACGCCAAGCTGGGCTGTGAGAAGCTGTAGATAATCAACTACGATAACGCCAAGCCCTGTTGTTCGTTTCAGACGACGGGCACGGCTGGCTAGCTGGGACACCGAAAGAGACGGCGTGTCATCGATAAAGAAGGGGGCTGATGAAATTTCCGTGCTGGCAGATACAAGCTGGTCAAATTCCTGCGAATCCAGCTTGCCACGGCGGATACTTTCCGAATCAACGCGTGCCCGTTCACTCAGGATACGTGTGCCAAGCTGTTCGGCGGCCATTTCCAGCGAGAAAAAAGCAACTGGGCTGGAGACTTCACCGCTTTTTGTCGTTGTCGCGGCATGAAAGGCGATATTAGTAGCCAGTGCGGTTTTACCCATCGCAGGGCGTCCAGCCAGAATTATAAGATCGGAACGTTGCAAGCCACCCAAAAGATTGTTCAGGTCAGTCAATCCGGTGCTGGCGCCAGATAGATGCCCATCATTTTTGCGGGCAAGATCAGCCTGATTCACACTGGCCGCGATAATCGTATCAAATCCCCGCAATCCGGTGCTGGCAGTGTCATTTTCGGCAAGGCGGAACAGATGCGCTTCGGCAGTTTCGATCTGGGTTGATGCGGGGGTGTCAACTTCGGGTTGAATCGCATCGGTAATGACCTGATCGCTTATCAAAATCAACTCACGGCGTAGATGCGCTTCGTGGATGGTATGCGCGTAATCGGGTGCCTGACTGATGCTGATAACACCATCGGCGAGATCGGTTAGATACTCTTGGGCATCCATATCCGGAAAATCATCACTGCCCGTGAAAAAGCTTTTCAGGGTGACTGGATTCGCCAGCTGTCCGCGTTCGGTCATCCGCGTGATCGTTTTAAAAATACGTCCATGAAGGGGATCATAGAAATGCTCGTCGCGAAGCCGGTCGTCAATACGCTCCATCACGCTGTTATCAAGCAGCAACGCGCCAAGCAAATTCTGTTCGGCTGGCAGATTATGCGGCATTTTCCGGGTGGGACCAGTGCCAGATACGCCAGTTGGAAAGGGTTTTATGTTGGTTTGTTCTTCAGCCATATTTCAGATATAGCAAATTTTATGCACATAGCTGTCATGTTATTTGTGGGGAAGATGGGGATAAGTTGTTTTTTTAATTTGTGGGTAAGACACAAAAAAGCCGGAGACACGCTCCGGCTTTGATGAAAAGTAAAAAACGGGTCTAAGCGTCTTCGGAAGCCTCATCTGTATTTGCAGACTCGTCATCTTTAGTACTCTCGGCATCTGTCTCAGCCTCAACTTCAGCTTCAACTTCAGCTGTTTCAGCCTGTTCAACAGCTTCAACCGCCGCAACAGCCGCATTGATGTTATCATCTTCATCATCAACGTCCTGAACGCCGCCAGTAACCGCAACACCTGTTTTAAGCTGGGTTTCAGCCTCTTCAAGTGAACGGGCAATATTGACAATTATGTCAACAGACACTTCCGGATGAAGCCGGATGCGCGTGTCAGTCAGGCCCAGGGTTTTGATAGCCTTGTCCATGATGACCTGTGATCTGTTGATGGTAAAGCCAGCTTCGCTGACAGCTTCGGCAATATCGCGTGATGTCACCGAACCGAACAGCTGACCCATTTCAGAGGCAGCACGGACCATATTGACAGCAAGGCCAGCCATTTTCCCAGCTTCGGTCTCGGCTTCACTGCGCTGAGACAGATTATCAGCTTCACGTTGCGAACGTTCGGTTTCAAACCGTTCGCGATTGGCTTTGTTGGCACGAAGTGCTTTGCCCTGTGGCAACAAAAAATTACGTGCATAGCCTGGCTTCACGGTAACAAGATCACCCATCTGTCCAAGTTTTTCCACGCGTTCTAGCAAAATGATTTGCATATCGTATCTCCTAAAATCGAATGGCTGTTTCTATGACAAAACGTAAGGCATGAGCGCCAAGAAGCGCGAACGCTTGATAGCAGTTGCCAGTTCACGCTGTTTTTTTGCTGATACAGCTGAAATACGTGAGGGAATGATTTTACCGCGCTCTGACGTATAACGTGCCAGAAGCTTGGTATCTTTATAGTCGATCTTTGGCGCGTTTGCGCCAGAAAAAGGACATGACTTGCGCCGCCGATTAAATGGCTTGCGAAGGGCTTCGCGTTTGATTTCGAGCTGGGTCATTTATGCCTCCTCTTTCTCGGTAGATGCGACGCTATCGACAGATGCGCTGGCATTATCGTCATTTCTTGGACGGTCATCGCGACGGTCATCGCGACGGTCATCGTCACGTGGTCCACGAGATGGACGCTCAGACTTGGCCTGCATCATGATTGATGGCGCTTCATCGACTTCTTCGATACGAATGTTCATGAAACGCAAAACATCTTCGTTAAGACCCATGATACGCTCATATTCTTTAAGCGCCTCACTGTCAGTTTCCATATTGAACATCACATAGTGACCCTTCCGGTTCTTCTTGATCCGGTAGGCAAGGGTACGTAGGCCCCAATATTCGCGTTTTTTGATAGAACCGCCGGCGGATGTGATGATTCCGGCAAACTCGTCGGCCATGGCTTCAACCTGGGTAGACGAAACATCCTGACGTGCAATAAACACGCTTTCATACAAGCGCATGATAACTCCTTTTGGCTCGTTGTCTGAGCATCAATTTATGACCAGACCAACCGGTTTCCCGGTAAGGATTACAAAGATTTTTAAGCTATTTAAGTTTAGTTCACAATTAGCTTGTCGCGCACCATACACAAATATCCGACAGATGCAAGCGTTTCAGCCAAATTCCATGTGGCCAGATGACATAGCGGCACCTGTCTGCTACTAGTGAGCAATAGCATAAAGTTATTTTGAATATTGTGAGGGACATATGACTACAACTAAGATGGCGTTTTTGTTTCCGGGTCAGGGCGCGCAAGCAATCGGAATGGGAAGTCAACTTGCCGCGTCGCATGACGTGGCGCGGCATTTGTTCGATGAGGTGAATGATGCGCTTGATGAAGATTTGTTTTCGCTTATGCAAAACGGCCCTGAAGATGATTTACGATTGACGCGAAATGCCCAACCAGCCTTGTTTGCATCGTCAATGGCGGCGGTACGCGTGCTTGAGGCGGAACTTGGTAAACCATTAACATCGGTTGCCACATATGTAGCTGGGCACTCATTGGGAGAATATGCAGCACTTGCGGCAGCAAATAGCCTTGGTGTTGCCGATTCAGCGCGACTGTTGCGCCAGCGTGGCGATGCTATGCAAGCGGCGGTTGCGGATGGTGATGGCGCCATGGCGGCTATTCTGGGCGCGGATGAAGCTCAGATAAACGCCATATTAGATGAAGCATCGGCAAAAGGCCTTGTCCAGCTGGCTAATGATAATGCGCCAGGTCAAATTGTTATTAGCGGTGCAACAGAAGCTGTTGATGCGGCGATAGAAATTGCCAAGGATGCGGGTATTCGCCGTGCGATAAAGTTGCCAGTCAGCGCACCTTTTCATTGTGACCTGATGGCACCTGCTGGCGATGTTATGCAGGCCGCTCTTGAGGCGGTGACAATATCTGACGCGGTCAAGCCAGTCATATGCAATGTTACCGCTACCGCTGAAACCGATGCCGATATGTTGCGTACAAATCTGGTAACCCAAATTTGTAGCCGTGTACGTTGGCGTGAAACGTTGACAATGCTTGGCCAATCCGAAGTAACACATTTTATTGAGCTTGGCACAGGCAAGGTGCTATCGGGTTTGGTTAAGCGAACGCTGGAAGATGTCACAATCGCCAATCTTGATGGAAGTGATGATATAGATAATGTACTGGCACAATTTTAGAACAGATTTAAAAATACAGCTTTTATAAAGACTTCAGAATCGAAAACCTATCTACAGAACCTATCTACAGGGAGAATAGTGAATGTTTGATCTTACCGGCAAAGTTGCCCTGATCACTGGTGCCAGTGGTGGCATTGGCACTGCAATCGCAACCGCATTACATAAGCAGGGGGCAACCGTTGTGCTTCATGGTACACGTGCCGAGGCACTGGAAGCCTTGAAAGCATCACTTGGTGATCGCGCCCATGTTTGCACGGCAAACCTATCAGATCGTGAAGCCGTGGCTGGCTTGATTGACGCCGCTACCAAAGTTGCTGGCCCTGTATCTATTCTGGTCAATAATGCTGGAATTACCCGTGATGGTCTGGCAATGCGGATGAAGGATGAAGATTGGGACAGTGTTCTGGAGGTTAATATGACATCTACGATGGCATTGTGCCGCGCGTCCCTTCGCGGCATGATGAAAGCGCGCTCTGGTCGTATCATTTCAGTGTCATCGATCGTGGCGGCTACTGGCAATCCGGGACAAACCAATTATGCAGCATCCAAAGCGGGTATGATTGGATATAGCAAGTCTTTGGCGCAGGAAGTGGCCAGCCGCGGCATCACAGTGAATGTGGTGGCACCCGGATTTATTGCCACACCTATGACTGACGTGCTGGATGATGCCCAAAAGGAAAGTCTATTAACGCGCGTGCCCGCAAACCGGCTTGGCAATCCCGAAGAGATCGCAGCAACAGTCGTTTTTCTGGCCAGCGACGAGGCGGCTTACATAACTGGTGCAACCATGCATGTGAATGGCGGGATGGCGATGCTGTAATCGATGGTGGGCGTAATATAGGCATCACCTTACTTTATATAGATTTATTTCAATAGAACGTGAATGGCATGCCATGTTATAAACATTAAAATACATAAAAGCCGATTTTTAAGGCTTGTAAGGGGTGGCACAACTCAAAAATTTATGGTAATTGCCGCCCAATTTTAAATTTCTGAGTCGTCTAGGCGGCAAGAATCAACCTTCTTAAAGGGGCACAATATGAGCGATATCGCAGATCGTGTTAAGAACATCGTAGTAGAACATCTTGGTGTAGATGCAGATAAGGTTGTTGAGGGCGCAAGCTTCATCGATGATCTTGGCGCAGATAGCCTAGATACAGTGGAATTGGTAATGGCATTTGAAGAAGAGTTTGGTGTCGAGATTCCTGATGATGCTGCCGAACGAATTCTCACTGTGAAAGACGCTGTGTCATTCTTGGAAGAGAGCGCTTCCTAGGTTAGGATGCAAGAATATCTAGCGTAGTCCTGTGCGAATGGGGCTACGTTTTATTGCCTAAACAGATCCGGAGGACAGTCTTGCGTCGTGTTGTTGTTACTGGCATGGGAATGGTTACACCCCTAGGGGTTGGTGTTGACCATAATTGGTCTAATATTATTGCCGGAAACAGTGGTATATCCCGCATCACAAATTTTGATGTATCGGATATATCCTGTCAGATCGCAGGACAAGTTCCCGAAGCAGGTGTCGAAGGCGGATTACAAATGGACGATTTTGTTGATCCACGTGATCAACGCAAACAAGATCGTTTCATACAGTTGGGAATGGTTGCTGCCATCGAAGCTGTTGAAAATTCGGGTTGGATGCCTGAAGACCGTGACGCCCAAAACCGTACTGGCGTCATGATCGGATCAGGTATTGGTGGCCTTGACTCGATTGTCAAAACAGATCAGTTGATGCAGGAAAAAGGACCGCGGCGCATTAGTCCGTTCTTTATCCCATCTGCTCTTATTAATCTTATTTCTGGTTTCGTTTCAATACGATATGGTTTCCGTGGTCCGAATCACGCTGTTGTAACAGCTTGTTCAACTGGTGCGCATGCGATTGGTGATGCCGCACGGATGGTCATGCTTGATGATGCCGATGTCATGATTGCAGGTGGTGCCGAAGCGGCTGTATGCCGGATTGGTATGGCTGGATTTGCGGCTGCCCGCGCATTATCAACAAGCTATAATGATACGCCTGAACTTGGTTCTCGCCCCTGGGATAAAGGTCGTGATGGTTTTGTGATGGGCGAAGGTGCCGGCGTTGTGGTTCTGGAAGAACTGGAACATGCCAAAGCACGTGGCGCGACCATATATGGCGAAATCAAGGGCTATGGCCTTTCAGGTGATGCGCATCATATCACTGCGCCAGCTGAAGATGGTGATGGTGGTTTTCGCGCCATGCAGGCGGCACTAAAGCGCGCAGGTCTTTCAACCAGCGATATTGACTATGTCAACGCGCATGGAACATCAACACCGCTTGGTGATGTTATAGAGGCACGCGCTGTTGCCCGTCTGCTTGGCGATGCGGTCAAGGATATTTCAATGTCATCAACCAAAAGCGCGACAGGTCATCTGCTTGGCGCGGCTGGGGCAATTGAAGCGATTTTCTCGCTAAAGGCTGTGCAAACGGGCGAGGTGCCCCCAACATTGAACTTGAATGATGCCGAAGACGCAGTCGCCAATTTTGATCTGGTGCCACTAAAATCGAAAAAACGCGTCGTGCGTAATGCCATGTCTAATTCATTTGGGTTTGGCGGTACTAATGCGTCGCTCATCATGGGGCAGGTTACCTAATGATACCGACGCCGGTCCGTTGGTTGCTCTGGTCGGTTGTTGTTTGCGGGATCATCATTGCGATTACGACTGGTGGATTATGGACATGGCGTGCGCATGTACTCGAATCGCCGGGGCCACATACCGAAGATGTCCTGTTTGTAGTTGAAGCCGGAAATGGTCATGCGACCTTGCGCTACCGACTAAAAAGCGCAGGCGTGATACATCAAACTTATCATTATGATGCAGCGCGTATTATGGCGGGTGACCAATTTGTACCCAAAGCTGGTGAGTATCTGCTGCCAGCTTCATCAAGCCTGAAAATAGTTATGGATATTCTTCATTCAGGGCGAAGTTTTCAACGGCGCATCACAGTTGTCGAAGGTTTGCGATCATCGGAAGTCGTTGCCCAGATTGCGGCAATGGATATTTTGATAGGTGATATTAAAACTATTCCTGAAGAGGGTAGTTTGTTACCCGAGACTTACTTTTTTACTTATAACACCAAACGTTCAGCGCTTATTGCGCGGATGCAGGATGTGATGGCTATCACATTAGCTGAAGCCTGGGCATCGCGTGCTGACGGATTGCCTTATAATCGTATGGAAGATGCCTTGATCATGGCATCAATCATTGAAAAGGAGTCAAGCAAGGCTAGCGAACGTCGTCTGGTTGCCGCGGTGCTGGTTAATCGGCTGAAAAAAGGTATGCGGCTTCAGTCTGATCCAACAGTTGTGTATGACACTGATCCGAAAATTAGCATGAGCAGGGTCATTACAAAGTCAGATTTAAAACGCAAAACAGCTTGGAATACATATGTCATTAAAGGCTTGCCAAAAACACCAATTGCCAATCCAGGCCGCGACTCTATCCTTGCGGCACTAAATCCAGCCAAAAGTGATTATTTGTATTTTGTATCTGACGGTAAAGGTGGTTTACGATTTGCAAAAACACTAGACGCACATAACCGTAATGTAAGATTATTCAGACAATTCCAACGTGCGGCAAAACAATAAAGCGATAGAACAGGACGTCATTATGGCCAAGCATGAAAAATCAGATATACATAAGAATATCATAGGTCGTCGAGGCTTTATGCTGGTTCTTTCATCCCCATCCGGGGCTGGCAAGACAACTATCGCACGGCGCCTTATTGAAGAAGAAAACAGTCTGGAAATGTCTGTTTCAGCCACGACAAGACCTCGCAGACCTGGCGAGGTAGAAGGTAAGGACTATTATTTTGTTGAGGACGAAGCCTTTCATTTGATGGCTAATCGTGGTGAATTTTTAGAGCATGCCAATGTATTCGATCATTATTATGCGACCCCTGCCGCGCCGGTGATGAAGGCTTTGGGCGAGGGACGGGACATTCTGTTTGATATAGACTGGCAAGGAACTCAGCAAATTGCTGATAAAAGCCGTGACGATCTTGTTTCGGTTTTTATTCTACCCCCTTCAACAAAAGATCTGGAAAAACGGTTGCTGAATCGTGCACAGGATAGTGCCGATGTGGTGGCCAAACGCATGGCCAAGGCCGCTGATGAGATCAGCCATTATCGTGAATATGATTATATTCTGGTTAATGAAGATGTCGATCAAGCGATCAGCGAAATTAAAGCGATCATGATTGCCGAAAGGCTGAAACGCGACCGCCAGATTGGTTTAACTGATTTTGTAAAAGAGCTACGAAGCGAAGTTTAGTTAAGCTGAGTTATGTTGATCTGAAGGCGTTGCTTTCATGCAGGTTGGCAAGCTTGCAAAATGACGCGATATCAAGGTCTTGTGGTCGTGCTTCTGGATCAATGTCAGCAGCAATAAGCAGCGCTTCGCCTCCCATTTTTTTCAAGGAACTTCGTAGCATTTTGCGCCTTTGACCAAAAGCATGCCTTGTCACATCTTCAAGGTGTTTTTGACTGCAGGTAAAGCGCGGTGCCGCAAGGGGAACAATGCGCACAACTGACGATGTTATCTTTGGTGCAGGTACGAATGCTTCGGGGGGAATATCGAACAAAATCTCGGCATCGGCAAGCCATCCAGTAAGGATACTTAAACGTCCATAGGCGCTATCGCCAGGCTTGGCTGTTATTCGCAAAGCCACTTCACGCTGGAACATTAATGTCATCGACTCAAAGCGTGTGGCATGTTCTAGCCAGCGAATTAACAATGTTGTAGCGATGTTATAAGGTAGATTGGCAATAATGCGTCGGGGTCCAGGCTCAAGATCCCATATTGGAAAATCCATTGCATCAGCTTCGGTTAGCTCTAGGCGGCCATGCGCGGCCGATAGAAGCGACGCAAGTACATCAGGAGCGCGCCGATCCTTTTCGATAGCAAGGACTTTTGTTGCACCTTCAAGAAGCAAGGCACGTGTTAACCCCCCGGGGCCAGGGCCAATTTCAATTGTGGTACCTGTCAGAGGCGAGGCTGAGCGCGCAATACGACGGGTTAGATTGAGATCGAACAAAAAGTTTTGTCCAAGTGATTTGCGTGCACGCATATCCATCGCACCGACAAGATCGCGCAAAGATGGCAAAGCATCAATTTCGTTGTTGCTGGCGTCTAGGTCAGAGTGATCAAGGATGGCTTTGTTGGATGTGTCATGCATTGCTGGTGGCCTGACTGTCTGCCATTCGGCGCGCTTGAGTAATGGCTGCGATCAGACTGTCTGGCCGGGCAAGACCTTGTCCGGCAATATCAAAGCCGGTGCCGTGATCAGGTGATGTGCGGATAAAATCAAGACCCAAGGTTATATTTACCCCACCATAAAAATCAATTGTTTTTAACGGGATAAGAACCTGATCATGATACATGCCCAAAGCAACATCATATTTGGAACGCGCTTTGGGATGGAACAAAGTATCAGCTGGATATGGCCCTGTCACATTTATGTTCTGAGCACGTAGTATAGCAATGGCAGGGGCGATAATTGTGGCATCTTCCTGACCCATGGAACCTTGTTCGCCAGCATGAGGATTAAGGCCGCATACCGCAATATGAGGATCATTGATTTGTTCAAATTGGCGAAGGCTTTTCGCTATCAGGTGGCACGCATCAATAATCGCTTCAGGGGTTATGCGTGACGCAACGTCGGCCAGTGGGATATGAACGGTCAAGGGTACGACACGCAAATTATCACAGGCAAGCATCATTAAAGGTGCGCCTTTATCTGTGGAACATAGGCTACCCAGAAATTCTGTATGACCAGGATAGGTAAAGCCTGCTTCATACAAATTTGCCTTGGCTATGGGGTTGGTCACCATGGCGGCGGCTTGGCCATTTTGGATATATTCGGCGGCGTCTTTGATGGCTTTGATAATCATTGATGCATTGGCTTTTTCGGGAGTGCCCGATTTGGGTGGAACAGCCCATGAGATGGGTAGTACCTGCATTGCGCCACAGTCAGGGTCAAAGGAATCAAGCTGTGGTATCGATATGATTTGAAAATCCATTCCTAGATCACTGGCCAGCGATTGAAGCCTTGCGGCATCTTCAAAAATGACAAAATCTTGACATCCTTGTTGCCATGCTTTCAGCGCAATTTCAGCACCAATGCCCGCAGGATCGCCAGATGTTAGGATGATTGGTTTTTGTATCACAATAGAGCCTCAGTCGATCAGCTCAATTGAAGCTTTGCGCCGAAGACGCAACAGATACCGCTCGCTTAGAGACCCAAAAAGGCGATTGAACTGAACTCGGTAAATTTCATCACGTGTGGGCAAATTCAATTCAGGCTTGAGGCGTTTGCACACCATGAATGATGCAATACCCTCACTAAAAGATAAGGCTTCGCTTGGCTCACCCACATTAAGCACTTTAACCAGATTTTGCATTTGAGGTGCCAACTCGCCCAGACGAAGATCTTCCAGTAGTGGCGCGGTACCAGAACCATATTTTTCGTGAAGCGCAATCATATCATCACAGGCTTGAATGTTGGACACATCACGTTCCAGTCTGGCGGCAGCTTCCAATCTATCAGACTTTGTTGCATCTGCATTTACGGGGAGAATGGCACGAACAAGCCAGATTCTTGATTGTGAAATATCATTAGCACCATTTTTACGGTCGCCAGTTTTTTTGAAAATATAAACAGCACCATCAAGTTGAACTGGATCACTGACCCCATTAACCTCAAGCGGGGCGATGATCGCTTGCAATTTTTCTGGCAGGCGTTCTATTAAAACCCATCCCAAACGCCCACCTTGCTGAGCGGTGCCAGCGGCAGAATATTGCTGGGCAATGGCATTAAAATCAGCTCCCTTTTTTACAGCGCTGACCATTTCTGAAGCCAGTGTCATTGTGGCTGCCAATGGACGATTTGGCTCAGGTGCCAGAACAATTTCACTTATATTGACCTGTGGCTGAGACGCGTCAGCTGTAATGCGTTCAAGTTCGGCATCAATCTTGTTGTCGATATCTGCGAATTTGTCAGCAAACTTGTCCTGTAAATAACCGCTCCAGATAAGGTCAGTGGCAAATTTGGTTTTGACAGAGTCATAATTCAGGTTCATGCGTCTTAGCGCGGCTGATCCTGTCTCGTCGTCAGATGAAAATGATTGTTCTATCAGATTAGCGGCTGGGCCATCGGCTTGCTGTCTAACTGAGGCATTTGTCGTCAGGGCAACTTGCATCTTCAACGTATCATCAACAAGCATCTGCAAAGCATCCTTGCGAATTTGCTTTTCGATGTTTTCTGTTTCCGGAAGGTTGGTCACTGCTTTCAGAAATCTGGCACGTTGATCAACATCATAATTTGTGATTGGTTTTCCATTTACCTTTGCAACTATTTTCAAGTTTGCATAAGCGCTGAATCCTCCCCACGTCATCATGCCAAAAAGCAAGACAGATGCAGTTATGATTCGGATTAATGAAGTTTGTTTCATCAAATTTTCCAGTCAGTTTTCATCAAGACGTGCCAGCATAATAGACCCAATAAGAAATACAGATATTGCCGGCGTCCAGCCAGCGACCACAGCGGGAACAGTCAATGAGGTTCCCATAACGTGCATAAGATAACTAAAAATAAAAATGCATGTTGCGATTCCAAGGCCCTTTATTATCAATTTCATCTGTCGTCCGCGGTTTATTGAACGAAAGGTGATACGCGTAGCTATCATCGAAATGCCCACTAACAGAAGCGGAAACGCCAAAATCTTGTTAAAATGAATTTCATGATTGATTGTTGGTAAGCCTGCTCGTTCTAAAACATTAATAAAATGGGGTAACGCATAAACTGAGATTGAATGAGGAGACTGGCCAGATCGTGACAGATCAACAGCGCCCAAATTGGTTGGAATGATGAATGTGCCAAGATCGGCATTTAAGCCATCACTATCCCATTTTGTGCCATCGTTAACTTCCCATCCCATCTGGGTCAATTGCATTGACTGGGCTTCTACGCGCCAATTTAGTTCAAACCCATTAACAAAACTATATATTGTGGGGTTACTAATTTGCGCTGTTTTCATATTCAACGCATCTCCATTGATGATAATTTTCACATCATCCTGCATATCACGAAGCCAAATGCCACTTTCTGATATTGTTAAATTATTTGATGTATCTCCACTAAGCGTCGCCATTTGGCTATCATATCGTTTCGATGTTACAGCCCCAATCGGATTTATCACCATAACAAACAAAATGCCGATACCAAGTGCCGAGACTAGCACAGGGCTTAATGACAGCCATATGGATTGCCCAAACCCCCGTGTCACAATGAATTCGTTTGATTTATTCCAAGCATTAAAGCACAGCATCGTTCCAATAAGCACGGCAAATGGTAAAATTACCTCAATGATATTTGGCAGATTTAGTATTGCCAGCACAGGCACGCTGATTTCTTGAACATCGGATTTGTTCACGCTTTTCTGGCGCATAAGTTCGACGCTCTGGATAACGCTTATTATGATGGTGAGGCCAAAAAGACACAGTAAAATCCATCGCGTATAATAGGATGCAAAATAGCGGAATAATGTACCGAAAATAAAAAATGGATTCATGTTTTACACATTACTCCCATATTTTACTGGTCTGATTAGGACAAAACCACAAATAATGATTGGTAATATGGATATAGCGTGAACAGACATCCATAATTGCGGCATTGTTATTGTCCAGCTTCGGGCAAGAATCAGCCCGACAATCAGTCCAAGACAGCAACTGATATTTATCAAAGACCGCCGTAACCAAAGATCGCGTCGCAGCTGCCTATGTAACGTGATAGTAATCACCGTCATAACAAGGGCTAATGCCAGTAGCGGCGAGGCAATGCGATAATGTCCTTCGGCAACTCTTTGAAATGCATATTCTGGATAGGGTGATTTTTCAACATCAAGCAGGTTGGTTATGCTGTCCTCATTCATGTCGTTTGCGACACGTTCACTTGGTTTTTTTTCGTTTGTCGTAAGTGCAAGCGAATGCGTTTCAAACAATAGCAAAGCACCTGATTCGCCGTCACTATTCACCTCTGAACGCTGACCATTTGCCAGAATTAACGTTGGACGATTGTCTTCACCTACAAATTTTCCATTTTTGGCAGTCAGGATGATTGTTCTATCAACCGTTCGGGTGTCTTGAATGAATACATCATTTACAACGTTATTTTCACTGCGAGAGCCGATAAACATTGTTAATCCAGGTACCACCTCGGTAAATACACCATCCTGTAAAAGAATGACGGGTATGCCATTTCGAAGATTAAATTGTAGATCTTTGTAGGTGCCAAACGAAGTTGGCAGCAAAAACACAGAATTAAAATAAAGAAAGCTGGTCAGCAAAACACCCAAAGCAATAGGTGCTTTGGCAAGTTGTGCTGAGCTGAGACCGACCGCTTGCATGACAGTCAGTTCACGATCGGCAAGTATGCGGTGGAACACCCAGTTGACGGCGATGAAACCGGCGATTGGTAGGGCGATTGTTAACCATAAAGGAATGACGGTGATCGACATCAGCAGAAAATCAAAAATGGGTGCGCCCTTATTCACAACAAGCTCAAGCAACTTGATCGTTTGGAACAACCACATGATTCCAATTAGCACCATTGAAATGATGCAAGTGGCACGAAACAGCTGGTTGAAAATATAGATATTAAACTGCATGATAGGGCGATTCCTCATTTATAGTCTAAATACCACATACGCCAACGAAAACGCAAAAAATATGACGCTCTTACAATTCAAAAATGATGATATATATCCAATGATATGTGATATCTATTCGTTACCGAAGCCATTAAAATGTTCCATGCAAATTTTAGCCAAAACAAGAGGTTTTTATGACCAGTAAATTGAAGCTTAGTTTTTCCAATGATGCCCCAAAGGGTGATTGCATAACTATATGTCTTATTTCTGAAGATAGCGTAATTATCCCAACGCTTGATAAAGATGTTGCGGCTCAAGTGATTGCAAAGATGGCAAGCGCGCAATTCACCGGCAAAAAGGGAACAAGCCTAAGCTTGTATCTTGACGAAGGCACCTATTTACTTGTTGGTGTTGGTGAGACCGTTAAGGCTGGAATTCATGCCGAGACTGTTGGCGGTAAATTATTTACCGCACTTGCGGCAACACCGCAAAAACGTGGCTGGCTCCCCCCACATAAATTTGCCGATGAAGTGGCTGGTGACATTATCTTTGGTGTTGAGCTTGCCGCTTATCATTTCGAACAGTATTTTACCGAAACCGACAGTGTTGAAGCGTCTGTTCAGCTAGTAGTCTCAAATGAATTTATCACCGAAGATGATCGTGTTCTTGCTGACCGACAAGCACTTGCTAAGGGTGTGGCGCTTGCTCGTGATCTTATTTTTGAACCAGCCAACAAACTCTATCCTGAAGCGTTTGCAGATCGGTGCGCAAGCTTATCCTCGTTAGGTCTTGAAGTGGAGGTTCTTGACGAGGCTGATATGGAAGCGCTTGGCATGGGTGCGCTACTTGGTGTTGGTCAGGGATCGCGTCGTGAATCACGTATGGTCGTGATGAATTGGCGTGGCGGTAAAGATGAAGCCCCGCTTGCACTTGTTGGAAAAGGTGTTACCTTTGATACAGGCGGTATTTCGCTTAAGCCTGCTAAAGGCATGGAAGACATGAAATGGGATATGGGCGGTGCAGCAGCTGTAACAGGGGCTATGGCGGCTATTGCAGGCCGTAAGGTTAAACGGAATGTTGTGGGCGTTATTGGGCTGGTTGAAAATATGCCTGATGGAAACGCACAACGTCCTGGTGACGTCGTTACGGCCATGTCAGGCAAAACAATCGAAGTTATCAATACCGATGCAGAAGGTCGCTTGGTACTTGCCGATGCATTGCACTATTCTGAAACACGTTTTGAACCAGCCATGATGGTTAATCTGGCAACTTTAACTGGGGCTATTATTGTTTCGCTAGGCAAGGAATATGGTGGCTTGTTCAGCAATAGTGATGAGCTGGCTGCGCAATTGACACAGGCTGGCATGGCAACCGAAGAAAAGCTGTGGCGCATGCCCATGGGCAAGGCCTATGACAAAATGTTGAAATCACATATTGCGGATATGAAGAATATTGGTGGCCCTTATGGTGGGTCGATCACGGCGGCTTGTTTCCTTGAACGCTTTGTTTCCAAAACCCCTTGGGCGCATTTGGATATTGCGGGTAAGGCGTGGTCAGATAAAGCATCGGCGACAGTACCAAAAGGCGGTACCGGCTTTGGTGTTAGATTGTTAAACCGTCTTGTCGATAACTGGACACCAGCTCATATCACAACCAATGACAACTAGAACCCAAGGGTGAAATAGCAAAGCTATCGGGTGGTATTACGGCTAATGAGTCAAATCGATTTTTATCATCTTACCAAAACGGAACTGAAAACGGTTTTGTTGATGTTGCTGAAAAAAACACTGGCAGCGGGAAAAAAGGCGTTAGTCTTATGCCCTCAGCCAGCGGCATCAGCACTTGATACAGATTTATGGACACGAGAACCAGATTCATGGTTTGCACACGGTCTAGATGATGCAGATGGTCAGGATGTAGCTAGAATCTGGATTTCAACTGATATGGCAGTTAATCCGATTAAGGCAGAATTTGCCTTTTTGCTGCATGGCAGTGTGCCCGCTGATATTGGTCAGTTTGAAAGGGTTTTTAACTTGTTTGATGGTCGATCTGAGGCACAGATACAGCAAGCGCGTGATCATTGGAAAAGCTGGGGTGATCTTGGCCTGGCCGAACGTGGTTACTTTGCCGAAACCGAAGATGGAAGATGGGAAAAAAAGGCCTAAATTTAATTGTGAAATAAATGCATGAAGTTATGACTTGTGCCAAACGGTCTGCTCTTGTATTGAAGCCCAACATTCCATTTTAGCTGATATCAGAGGATCGCAACATGGCACTCGAAAGAACTTTTTCTATTATCAAACCTGACGCAACACGCCGCAATTTAACAGGCCAAGTCAATGCCCGCCTTGAAGCTGCAGGCCTTCGCATTGTCGCTCAAAAACGTGTCCTTCTAAGTGACCGTGAAGCCAAAGAATTCTATTCGGTTCATGCTGAGCGCCCGTTTTACAATGATCTGGTGTCATTCATGACATCTGGTCCTGTTGTTCTTCAGGTTCTTGAAGGTGAAAATGCAATTGCCAAAAATCGTGAGACAATGGGCGCCACAAACCCAGCTGATGCAGCCGATGGCACAATTCGCAAGGATTTCGCTGAGTCAATTGAAGCCAATTCAGTGCATGGATCTGACAGCCCAGAAAACGCGGCTATTGAAATCGCATATTTCTTTGCTGGTTCAGAAATCACTGGGTAAATGCGGAAGCCGCAAAGGCAAAAAAATAGATTCGAATCACAAAGGCGGGGCAAAACCCCGCCTTTTGTATGCCGATAAATTTTAACCGGACGAAGCGAGCCTACTAAAGTAGGGTAGCAGCCATGGCTATAAGCACGACAATGACCAAACCGATAACGATCTTTGATGCTGTCATAAAACCGTTATAGATCGCTAAATGCGATTTGGCCTGCTTGTCAAAATCTGAGGTATCCATCTTATCTCTCCCACTTTACGCATCACATTTAATATTATTTTCTATTTTATGGCCTATGCCATAGCAAAAATCAATCCGCCATTATGGCCAAATTAATGAAGCTTCAAGTTGCGCACGCTTTGATGGAGCAAGACGGTTCAGGGCAGATTGTCTGGCATGCCATATTACATCTGATCTGGTGATTTCAAGGTCACCATGAGCAAGGCTGCTGAGTACAAATGGATATAAAAGATGTTCCAGCACCAAGACACGTGCGGCTAATGTTGTAGCTGTATCCGCAGATTTTATATCAAGTGCTGCTTGTAGAATCGTAGGGCCATCATCAAGTCGCTCGGAAACGATATGAACGGTAACACCATGCTGTTTTACACCGTCAGCAAGCGCGCGTTCATGTGTATGAAGCCCTTTATAGGCAGGTAAAAGTGATGGATGGATATTCAGAATTCGGGGTGCAAACCGCGTCACGAACGTGGTTCCAATAAGGGCCATATATCCGGCCATGAAAATATAATCAGGGGCAACATCGTCAAGAACAGCGCACATGGCTAGATCGTGGTCTTCGCGTGATGCAAAATCCAAGCGGTTTACAATTTTGGTTGGAATGCCTTGGGCTGCGGCACTATCAATACCGACGCATGGTGTGTTAGCGGCAACCAGACAAACGGAACTGTGCGCTTTTGCTACAATATCGTCAACCAGCGCTTGCATATTGCTACCACGCCCAGAAATCAATATGGCGACTCGGGTCATGGATTTAACTATTTGCCATGCCAGTGATGGCTATTATTCAATACCACCGGAGTTGAGCCGTTACGTGGGCGCAAGGTGCCTATAATGGTGGCGTTTGGTTCACTGTCTGCATGTAAACTGGCCAGCATTGTTTCGGCCTTGTCCGGGCTGGTGAAAATAATCAGGCCAATCCCACAATTAAAGGTGCGCGCCATTTCATGCAATTCCATATTGCCGCCATCACGAAGCCAGCCAAAAACAGGCGGCAAGTCATAAAGGGCACAATCGATATCAAAAGTCAGTCCATCGTCATATACGCGCGGTGGATTTTCAATCAGCCCACCACCGGTAACATGCACAATGCCCGAAACGCCGCCATGGGCAAGCGCGGTTTTGGCGGCTTTTTGATAAATACGTGTGGGGGTGATCAAAACTTCGCCAAGTGACTGTGTTGGGTCGAATGGTGCAGGCGCAGATAAATCCGCACCAGTTACGTCAATAATTTTTCTTACTAGCGAAAATCCATTTGAATGGACGCCTGAGGACGGAATGGCAATCGCAATATCACCAGCTTTGGGTTGACCAGGTGCTAGCAAGGTGCCACGTTCGGCCGCGCCAACACAGAACCCTGCTAGGTCATAACTGCCAGCGCCATAAAGCCCCGGCATTTCAGCTGTTTCACCACCAATTAGCGCACAGTCAGATTCTATACAACCATCGGCAATGCCAGCAATGACATCAGCTGCTACATTGGTCTCTAGCTTTCCAGTTGCAAAATAGTCCAAGAAGAACAATGGCATGGCGCCTTGTGCTAGAATGTCGTTTGCGCACATGGCAACCAGGTCAATACCAAGGCCACGATGCATATTCACCGCTTTAGCAAGCTCTAGCTTGGTGCCGACACCATCGGTGGCCGCTACCAAAACAGGGTCTAAAAAGCCTGCAGCTTTCAGATCAAATAGGCCGCCAAACCCGCCAAGATCGGCCTCGGCACCGCTTCGCCTTGTCCGTTTTGCATGCGGGGCGATATTACGCACAAGCGCATCACCAGCATCTATATCGACGCCTGCATCTTTGTAGCTTAGCGAATTTGTGTGGTTTTCTTGGTTAGACATGCTGGTCTCGGCGTATTTGAGTGATATAAGAAGTATAGTCTTTTATGTATCAGGATCATAGGCGTTGAACGTATGTCTGTAACGTTATTTTCATTTTTACGTCTTCGGGTGGACGTTTGCCGGTATCTAGTTTCTGCTTTTTGCTCCCGATACAGCTATATCTTGGTTCTGAGTCTGCTTTTTCCAATGGTCGCTCAGGCGTCTGACCGTTGTGTTGAACCTGTTTTTGGTGCGGCTAACATAGATATAGACCAAACTGCCGATAATGCGAATGATGCCCGCACAAAGGGTGTGCGCCTTGCTGCAGAACAGGCGTTTGCGATCGTGCTTGATCGGCTTTTGATGGCGCCAGAACGACGCGATATCTTTTTACAAAAGCATGACCTTGATGAATTCACAGATTTTGTTCATATCATTGAAGAAAACAATCTACCCAAACGCTATATCGGTCGTTTTGATTTCTGTTTTGATGCTCAGCGCCTTCGTGCCGCCTTAAAACAAGCTAATTTGCGTTGGTCTGAGTTACAAAGCCCACCGATTCTCGTTGTGCCTGTCTGGAATGGCACAGATGGGGCAAGAGCATGGCAATTGGAAAACAAGTGGATTGGTGAATGGCATCAATTTGTTGGAAATAATACAGGTCTTGTTACTTACCGTATTCTGCAACCAACATTGTATCGTGAACGCAGGTTACGAGCCGAAGACCTGTATGCAGCCAACCAGCAAGATTTGGCTAGCGCCGCTATACTTGCCGAATCACAGCAGGTGCTTTTGGTTATCGCCAATGAGGATTATGAAGGCAGTACCCGCTTGGTGGACGTGTTGGCTGACTTGTATGATCGCGATGGCAATTATTTGTCCGCAGTTTATAAACATGGCAAATCGGCAATTGGCAAAGTTGCTGGCAAAAATGATCTCGGTACGATTGTTAATCGACATATTGTTGATATTTCCAAATCAATGGAAGAAGGGTGGCATGCCGCCAATTTGATGGGTGATCCGGTGTCAAGTCGGCTGACTGTTGAGGTGCCAATTGAAACTTTGGCTGAATGGGCATCACGTCTGGAAACGTTACGCGCGATTGCGGTTATTGATAAAATGGAAATTCATAAACTAGATGTGTCATCCGCGATTATATCCTTGCGTCTTGTCGGGCCTGTAACAGCCCTTGAAAATGCTCTGGCTGTTCATAATCTGCGTTTGATAATTAAGGATGATAGCCTGCCTGTACTGACCGTGACGCAGGGCAATTAGGATTTACAATGAAACAAATTCCAATGGATCTGTCCTTTCGATCAGCGCAAGGACGTGACAATTTTTTTATCAGTTCAAGCAATCAGCTTGCTGCTGACTGGATTGATCGCTGGCCTGATTGGCCGGGGCAGATACAGGGATTGAACATTGTTGGTGGTTCTGGATCAGGCAAATCGCATCTTGCGGCTGTCTGGCAGGAACAATCTGGCGCGGCGATAATATCAAACCCTGACGGTGATATGGTTCATAGTTCAGCTGAAAAAAGCGGTAAAGCACCATGTTTTATTCTTGATAATCTGACACCAGAGACTGTTGATGACGAGGCATTGTTCCATTTTTTGAACGCAATCAAGTCGGTTCAGGGTTCATTATTGATTTTGTCGCATTTGCCAGTTGCCCAAATGGCATGGACACTTGCTGATTTAATTTCGCGTTTAAAAGCTATCAATGTTGCACAGATTGAATTGCCTGATGATATGATATTATTTGTGCTTCTGGAAAAATACTTTGCCGAACGACAACTTGTCGCGCCGCATAATATGCTTCACTATATTGTTAGTCGGATGGATCGGTCTTTCAGTGCAGTAAACCAGATTGGGGCTGCATTGGACCATGAAGCACTC
>JABJBD010000042.1 GCA_018668795.1 Candidatus Puniceispirillum sp.
AACCGCTAGATCGGTTAAAGCAGTCAGACAGTCTGGCACAATGATCTGCGTAAGCTCTACCGCATTGTCGGGCTTTGTTACAATCGCCGCGCTGGCATCGGCGCCGGCAACTTTCGCAAGGAACTGATGCCCATCTGCTGTTGCCCCGGGCAAAGCCACAAACAGGCTGCCTTTCCGGCACATACGACTATCAATCGTAATATGATCCACAGGCGATGCTATATCGGTTGCTTTTGCCATTACGCCGTTGGTATGCGCGCAAATTTCATCAACAGTCCATAAAGGCGCGGTCATTTTTGCGCCTCCGTCATATCTGCGATGTATCGGCTGGCAACTGATATGTCGCTAAAGGGCAACGTTTCATCACCAATCAGTTGAACGGTTTCATGTCCTTTGCCAGCTATCAGCAGGACATCGCCGCTTTCCAATTTTTCCAGCGTGCTTTTGATAGCTGTGTCGCGCGGGATTATTTCAATACTTTTGGGGCTGGTGGCCATAATGGCGGCACGGATATTGGCTGGATCTTCGGAACGAGGGTTATCGTCAGTTATGATAACAATGTCAGCCGCTTGATCTGCAATGGCACCCATCAGTGGGCGTTTTGACGGGTCGCGGTCGCCACCACATCCGAACAGCACATATAGCTTATGACTGACCTCGGGACGTAGAGCTTCAAGCGCAGCGCGCAAGGCATCGGGCGTATGGGCAAAATCAACAACAATTTGCGCACCCTTTGGGTGGCCTGTTACGGTCTGCATCCGGCCTGGGGCTGGTTTGAGATAGGCTAATCCGCCAAGCGAGTCCTGTAGGGTAAGCCCGCTCATATGCGCCATGATTGCCGCGGTTAAGGCATTAACCGCCTGAAAGGTGCCGGACATGGCAAGCGGGATATGCCAACTGTCACCGCCATGTTTGATCGACATTTCCAGAATATTGTCAATCGGCGTAATGTTTTCGATCTGGAAGTCGGCATCATCAGCAAAGCCGAATGTCTTTATAACGATCTGACGCGCTTCGCCTTGTATGGTTAGCATGTCGCATAGGCGGCGACCATAGGGATCATCAATATTGATGATTGCCGCGCCTGCATGCATCAGCAAATTCATGAACAGATGTGATTTGGCTGTAAAATATGATTCCATATCACCATGATGATCAAGATGGTCTTGCGACAGATTGGTGAAGGCGGCGATATGGACATTCAGCCCGTCAAGACGCTGTTGCACAAGACCATGCGAACTGGCCTCAAGCGCAAGATGGGTAACACCTGCATCACATAGCGGTGACAAGGCAGAATGCAGGGAAACGCTGTCAGGCGTTGTAAGCTTTGGTAAATCAAGGATTTTACCATCCATTTTCCGTGTATCGGTGCCTTTGACCCCTAACGTACCAATCGAGGCTGCCTGCCATGTTGCACGCGTCCATAATTGGCGCAGAAAATCAGCTGTTGATGTTTTGCCGTTAGTGCCAGTTACCGCGGCGATCATGCCAGGTTGCTTGCCCCAGAAGCGGGCAGCGGCCCTGGCCAGCACATGCCGCGGATTTTCGACCATGACAATTGGTATGCTCAAATTATCCAGCGATGCTTCAAGTGGGCGCATATCGGTCAGAACAGCACTGGCACCAGCCTTAATGGCATCCTCGATATAGTTTCGCCCATCGGTCGAACTGCCAGCCAGCGCGGCAAACATATCGCCCGGTTTAATGGCGCGCGAATTGTCACTCATGCCCGCAATCGGCGTCGATGCGGCTTGATCGGGTATGTCTGCCAAATTGTTCAAAAGATCAGAAAGATGCAAGCGTTGCCTCCTGATTGCCAATATTGAAATCAAACATGAGTTTCTGGCGAATTAATGGCGATTCTTCGTCAACAGGGTGCACACCAAGAAGGGGGGAAACCTGTTCGACGATACGGCGCACTGCTGGGGCGGCCACCCAGCCACCAGTTGCATAACCATAGGTTTGTTTTTGCCCTTTTGGTTCATCAACCATGATAACGATCACATAGCGTGGGTCATGCACCGGAAAAGTGGCGACAAATGTAGCCAGATTAGCTTTGGCATTGTAGCCGCCATCAGCTTGAACTTTTTCAGCTGTGCCGGTTTTGCCACCAACCATATAGCCAGGCGCGCGGGCCTTTTTGCCAGTACCTTCTTTATGTGAAACAACCAGCCGCATCATTGATCTGACAGCGCGGGCTGTTTGCTCAGAAAAGACACGGGTTTTGACTAATTCGTCACCCGCTTTGCGCTTTAATAATGTGGGGGCAATGCGCAACCCATTACTGCTGGCGGTAGATACAGCACTGGCAAGATGTGTTGGTGAAATCGAAATGCCATGTCCATATGACACTGTCAGTGTTGCGGCGCGCTTCCAGTGCTTTGGTGATAATGGTTTGGCTATTTCCGGCAATTCAAGCGGCAAGCGGTCAAGCAAGCCAAGTCGCTTCATATATTCTTTCTGTATTGCCGCGCCAAATTCCTCGGCCATCAACGCCGATCCGATATTAGATGAATGCACCATGATTTCGGCGACATTTAACGGTTTTTTACTGGGATGATAGTCATTGATTGTAAAGCGGGCTACCCGAAGCGGCTTCATGACTTCAAACTCGGTACGTGGTGTTGCCGCGCCTGTTTCCAGCGCAATAGCAGTATTCAGTACCTTGAAGGTAGAACCCATTTCATACAGACCCTTGGTCGCACGGTTAAAGCGGGCGTCATCACTGGCTTTGGCAAAATGGTTTGGATTGTAGTCTGGCAATGATGTCATGGCCAAAATTTCACCACTGCGGGTATCAAGCAAAACACCTGCCCCGCCGATAGCTTCGAATTCATTGATTTGCTTTGATATTTCAGCGCGCATAATCGCCTGTAACCCAACATCAAGCGACAGATGAATATCCTTGCCCGCGGCCAGATGCGCATCCTGCGATTTTTCAATTCCGGCAATGCCATTATCTTCGGGATCAACCTGTCCCAGAATATGCGCGGCTGTTTCGGCACGTGGATAGACGCGTAATGTGCTTTGGGCAAAATACACGCCCGGAATGCCAAGCCGCAGAATTTCGGCATGGTGCAGAGGTGTCAGTTTTCGATCCAGTTCGACATAGCGGGTCTGTTTTGACAGTAATTTTTTCAGACTTGCTACATCATGCCGCGCGATAAATGGTGCCAGCTTCTTGGCCGCGTCGGTCACATCCATGATTTCGCGAGGGTCGGCATGCAGAACTGTAATCGGCAGATTGGTCGCCAGAAGCCGTCCTTTGCGGTCAAGTATCTGGCCACGCTCGATGTGCGAGGTTTTGAAATGATTGGCGATGCGCTCGCGTGCGCCCGCATCTGACAGGTTGAAAATCCGAAAGCCAATGATGCTAAAGGCCAATATAGCGACACTGGCGCACAGAAGCAGACGCATTTCTGCAATCACCCGCGACGCTGCTGGATCAGGGCGAGGCGGCAACACAAGATTATGCAAAGTAGATAGAAATCCCTTATGTCGCATTATGGTTTGTCCCCAGTTGCCAGAATGGCTTTGATATTGACGCCTTTTGTATCGAGAGCGGGTAGCCTGACAGACATTGTCGTGCGCTTATTTGTGTCAGCGCTTGTCGGCGCATGCTTTATGGCATGTGCTTTCGGTTTTTTGGGTTCTGGAAGTTGAACGACTGGGGTTGGTTTTTCCGGATTTAGTTCCGACATCACCCGCATCGGAATGGCGTCCAGCGGCAAAATACGGTCCTGACTGATCGGTTCCATATCCAATAACGAATTGGACAAATTCATGATCCGCTCAGGGCGTGACAAATACGCCCATTCAGCCTCAAGAACAGCAATATCGCGTTTGGTAACGGCAATGGTCAGATTCAGATCGTTCAGCCGATCCTGACGTGCATCGATCCCCGTCTTAACCTGATACAAGGTGGTGCCAAGGCCAGCCAGAACTATTGCCCCAATCAAAATCATGCGCATAGGGCATTCTCCTGTCCTGGATAGGGGGCATCAGTGCGCATGGCGACACGCAATTTGGCCGATCGGGCGCGGCTGTTATCTTCGCGTTCACGATCTCCAGCTTGCAAGGCTTTGCGCGTCAGCAATTCAAAAGTTGGTGCTGGGCCATTGCTGGGCGGGCGATGCCGAGATGGCTGTGATGCTATCTGGCTTCGTGACGCCAGAAAGCGTTTCACGATCCGGTCTTCGAGCGAATGAAAAGATACAACCGCCAGAATCCCCCCAGGCTTGAGCATGGCTTCGCTGGCGGCAAGGCCGGATTTCAACTCGTCAAGCTCGCGGTTTACATAGATACGCAAGGCCTGAAAACTACGCGTTGCTGGGTCAATCTGGCCATACCGCTTGGCAGGCATCACACTATGGATGATGGCGGCAAGCTGGCTGGTGCTTGATATGGTTGTTTCGCTACGTGCTTTGACAATGGCTTTGGCAATCCGACGCGATGCTTTTTCTTCGCCATATTCCCA
>JABJBD010000083.1 GCA_018668795.1 Candidatus Puniceispirillum sp.
CGAGCCAACCAGTAAACCTTTTGCCCCGACAGGCGACCAATCGGCAAAATTCGGGCGAATTGATGGTGATTTGGGCGGTGCGATAAAGGCTGCGCTATCAATCGGCTGAAACAGCCCTGAACTTTCAAGATCATTGGATATAATCGCCGACATCTGGCGACCAATTTCGGTGACCTCGCCATCTGGCCCTGTAAAATCAGCAACCGCGATAGGGGTTGGGGCAACCTGACCTTCGGTTATGACCACACGCAATTGGGCGTGAGTGACACCCGCAACTGTTAAAGTCATCATCACCAGAATCTGAAACAGAAAACCACGCATTGAAAACCTCATTTGCATTACATCCAAACTGCTAAATCACTCTGATATTCACTAACTAACTTCTAACTTCTCTAATATACAAAAAACATAATCTTCTTACATTAAAACTTGCCTGCTACTCTGACCAATATTGAAACGATTCTGGCTTAAAGCCACTATCTAGACAGCGAACGTGGATCAAAGGCGAAAACAAACGATTTCCATTGATCATATTTTTCCGGTGGCAATGGCAATGGTGAACATTCCAAAGTCGCACGTTGTGCTTCTGCTGCTGCTGCTTTGAAAACACGATCAGTTTTATATCGCATTTTATCCTTTATATCTGCGCTAAGAACCGTTCCATCCCTATCTGACGTTACAATTATGTCAACAATAAGAGTATCTGCTCCGGCGCTACCTACGGGCAAGTCCCAGCATTTAGATAAATGTGTACGCAACCGGTCAAAATCTGACGGCCCCATCGGGGCAATAACTGGCGCCTTTGGTGCTTTTAGAGCGTTGCCTGTTGTAGCGGTCAGCGTTTTATTAACCTTTTTGGCAGCCTCTTTACGCTCCTGTGCTTTGCGCTTCTTTTCGGCATCCTCATTGACCTGCTTTGCCTTAGCAAGATTCTGCATCACACCTGTTAACGCCTGTGCCTGTTTTTTCTTTTTCTTGTTCGCTTTGGCCAGCTTGTTCTCACGACGTGGTGGCGCCTTGGGCAATTTAGTTGGGGCTTTGGCTGTTTCAGCGCGTTTTGGTTTTTTCGTTGCTGGCTTTGGCGCTGCAACGGGTGCTGGTTTCGGCTTAACCTTGGGTTTAGATTTTAACTTATCAGGGATGATTTCAGCAGTTTTATCTGGTGCTTTTGGCGCCTGCACTGGCTTTGGCTCTACTTTGGCAACAGGTTTGACTGGCTTGGATTTGGGCGCCGCTTTTGGCGGCGGCGGTGGCGGCGTATTTATACGCTTGGCTGGTTCCTGTGCTTCTTTGGCAGTGTTCGCTTTTGAACCTTCGGTCAAATTGGAAATTGGAACAGTTTGGACAATTTCCATTGCAATAATCGGCTGATCTTCGGGAAGTTTACGCTTGATAGATGGCAAGCCGACCGCGAACACTATCGCCATTGCGATATGCAGAACTATTGAAATTAAGACCGGACGAGACGTCATATGCAGTGATCCAATTTTGGTCTATTCCTGTTCGGGTAGCCGCGCTACCAGCGCCACTTTCTCAAAACCAGCTGATTGAATGCGGCCCATAACACCTAGCACATCGCCATACATCACCGATGCATCACCGCGGACGAAAATACGCACTGTCGGATTGGCTTCGGAAATGGCTTTTAGACGCGGAATCAATTTATCTGACTCGATCATCGTTTCCTGAAGATAAAGTTCGCCATCAGCTTTAATCGACACAACAAGAGGCGCCGCATCAGCATTGATGCTACCTGCTCGTGTTTTTGGCAAATCAACCTCAACACCTACGGTCAACAAAGGTGCCGTCACCATAAAAACAATCAACAGCACCAGCATGACGTCAACAAAGGGCGTCACATTAATTTCGCCCATAGGACGATGCCGCCCACCTCTGCCAGATCGTTTTATACTTGCGCCCATCAGTTATCCCCTTCATCAAGCTGACGCCCAAGCAAGGTACTGAATTCTTGTGCAAACGTTTCAAGACGTGCCGTATGCCGTTCAAGGTCGCCTGAAAATTTATTATAGGCTGTGACCGCTGGGATAGCCGCAGCCAAGCCAAGTGCGGTAGCGAATAACGCTTCGGCAATACCAGGGGCGACAACGGCAAGAGATGTGTTTTTAGACTCGGCAATCGACTGAAACGAACTCATAATCCCCCATACCGTTCCAAACAGACCGACAAAAGGAGATACCGAGCCAATCGAGGCCAGAAAATTCATGCCCCGCTCAAGCCGTTCCATTTCCCGCGTGATGGTAAAATTCATCGAGCGTTCGATTCGACTTACCAGTGATGCGCGCAAATCGGTTCGCGCGCTACTGGCAAGACCCCGCGCCGATGCACGCCGCCACTCTCGCATGGCCGCGACAAAAACTCTGGACATCGATCCCTCAGCATCCGAGCCGGTTTCATCATATAACTCATCTAGCGATCCACCTACCCAGAACGCATCTTCAAATTGCTGGGATAATCGGCGTTCACGGCGCACAGACGAAATTTTTTCAAAGATAATGGCCCAGCACCAGATCGAGGCCAGCACCAATAAAAGCATGACAAATTTTACCAGTGGGTCGGCAGCAAGGAATAAACCCCAAATGCTAAGGTCAGACCCAGAATTGATAACAGTTAAATCGGCTGAATTCATTAATTTCCCCTGTTCTCACCCTAACAGTGATATTGATAGTCGCTTGTTATAATGGCTGATTAAATCGGCTAGCTGTAAAAACCCTAAAATATTTACTTATATTGAAACGTTCATATGCTTTTATGTGGTTAAATCCAGCTTGTTTCTGATCGCTTTTGAAATTCTTTCAGGCCTCGTTTTGCGGTTTTCATCAAATCTCACAAAGACTATGTCAACGAAAAGTCGGGCAACAATGTGGCCATTTGCATTATTATTTATAATTTGTTGCAATTTAAACGACGCCCCACCCATTTTCACAAGCTTTGTCGCAATACAAAGCAGGCTGTCATATGGTGCTGCATTAACGTAATCAATCGCGATATGACGCACGACAAACCCCTTGGATTCCTGCGCCAGCAAAACTGACTGATCTATCCCTAGAAGTCGTAAATAGGCCGATCGTGCCCGCTCGGCAAAAGCCAGATATTGCCCATGATACGTAATCCCGCCAACATCGGTATCTTCATATTGAACGCGCAGACAATAACCATGCGTATCACCGTCAATCCAGCCATCAAGATGCTGTTTATGTTGCTCGGTTACTTGCATCATTTATTGACTGTCGAAATTATCGTCATCGGCCTGAAGCAAATCCAGCTGATATGTCGCCGAAGCAGGCGGTGTAATGCCAAGATACGCCCAGCCGCCGCTGGACAGGCATCGCCCACGTGGGGTGCGCATCAACAAGCCTGTCTGCATCAGATAGGGTTCGATAACCTCTTCCAGCACATCGCGCTGTTCGGACAGAACAGCGGCCAGCGTTTCAACACCAACAGGCCCCCCAGAATAGGATTCAGCCAAACATGACAGATAACGCCGATCCATTGAATCAAGACCAGCCGCATCAACTTCGAGGCGATGTAACGCGGTATCGGCAACCTCAGCTGTTAC
>JABJBD010000104.1 GCA_018668795.1 Candidatus Puniceispirillum sp.
GGCCATCGCCGACTATCAGACCTTAGCGGGTTCCACACGTCCTTGAAGTTTTCGAGCACGGGTGCGACATGTGTTTATGTTATGTACAATCATTCTGTGCATAGTGTTTTGTGGGGCTTTAGACTGGATGCGACAAGTGGATATGGAACGTCATGTTTGAAAATCTGAAGGACAAATTAGCCGGTGTGTTTGACGGCCTTGCCAAGCGCGGTGCGCTTCGGGAAGGTGATGTTGATGCGGCTTTGCGCGAAGTGCGCTTGGCCTTGCTTGATGCCGATGTTGCCTTGCCCGTTGTCAAAAGTTTTATCGAAAAGGTGCGCGAAGGCGCGGTTGGCGTTGAGGTTCTGAAATCAGTTCGTCCAGACCAACAAGTTATCAAGCTGGTCAATGACGCGCTTATTGAAGCACTAGGCGGTGATCCCGCACCATTGATGATAGGCACAAATCCGCCATCAGTTATTTTGATGGCAGGTCTGCAAGGGTCGGGTAAAACCACGACCGCCGGTAAATTGGCACGGCGTCTGCGCGAACGTGAACGTAAAAAGGTCATGGTGGCGTCACTGGATGTAACGCGGCCTGCCGCGCGCGAACAATTACGGCTTCTGGGCGAACAGGCCGAGGCCGGAATATTGCCCGAGCTTGACGGCGAGACACCAGTACAGATTGCCAAGCGTGCGTTACAAGCGGCAAAATTACAGGCCTATGACGTGCTTATTCTGGATACAGCGGGCCGCATCAGTATTGATGAAGCGCTGATGGCCGAGTTGCGCGATGTGCGCGCCGCGACAAACCCGCATGAAGTCTTGCTGGTGGCTGATGCCATGACAGGTCAGGATGCGGTAACGACGGCTTCGGCTTTTAATGATGCGGTGGGTGTTACAGGCATCGTGCTGACGCGGCTTGATGGTGATGCGCGTGGTGGTGCGGCACTGTCGATGCGGCAGATCACAGGCTGTCCGATCAAATTTGTTGGCGTTGGTGAAAAACAGGATGCGCTGGAAGAATTTGATCCGGCCCGTCTGGCTGGCCGAATTCTTGATATGGGCGATGTGGTGGCGCTGGTTGAAAAAGCTGCCGAAAGCATCGAGGCCGAAGAAGCCGAACGCCTAGCACGGCGCATGGCCAAAGGCCAGTTCGACATGAATGACTTTCTGAGCCAGATTCGCCAGCTCCAGAAAATGGGTGGTCTTGGCGGCATTATGAGCATGTTGCCAGGTATCGGTAAAATGCAGAAACAGATCGCCGCCGCCGGTGTTGATGACAATATGATAAAGCGACAAGAAGCCATTATTCTGTCGATGACCAAAAAGGAACGTGTTTCGGTGGGCTTGCTGAACGCATCGCGCCGTAAACGTATCGCGTCGGGTTCAGGCACATCGGTGCAGGATGTAAACCGTCTGGTCAAGCAATATCAGGATATGGCACGGATGATGAAAAAGCTTGGCGGCAAAGGCGGGGCTTCTGCAATGAAAGCATTGCTTGGCGGCGGCAACCCCTTTGGCGGTGGCGGCATGGGTGGTGGTGGCAACATGCCTGACCTTGGGGCGCTGGCAAAAGGATTGGGCGGTAAGATGCCTGGTGGATTATCGGGTGGATTACCGGGCGGATTGCCAGGTGGTTTGCCAGGATTGGGCGGCAAGCCTCCAGAAGACAAGACATAATCTTGAGACTGTATGGTCTCGTTTAATCGGAATATTACTAAGCCTGTGAGAGGAAAAATTCATGGCATTGAAAATCAGACTTGCACGTGGTGGTGCGAAAAATCGTCCATTTTACCGTATCGTTGTTGCCGAAGCATCATCGCCACGTGATGGTCGCTATGTTGAGCGCGTTGGTACCTATAACCCAATGGTGCCCAAGGATCATGAACAGCGTGTGACGCTGAATAACGAACGGATTTCATTCTGGATGAGCAAAGGTGCCCAGCCAACCGAACGTGTTCAAAAGATGCTGGCGACTGCTGGTTTGGCACCTGCTGTTGAAAGGCGCGATCAGCCAAAGAAATCTGCACCTGGCCAAAAGCGTTTGGATCGTGAAGCCGAAGCTGCGGCTAATGCCGAAGCGGCCGCCGAAGCTGCTGCTGCTGAAGCTACGGCTGCCGCCGAAGCTGCTGCCGCTGAAAAAGCTGCCGCTGCCGAAGCACCTGCCGAAGCACCTGCCGAAGAGGCTGCTGAAGAGGCACCTGCTGAAGCACCAGCTGAAGAGGCACCTGCTGAAGCACCTGCCGAAGAGGAAAAGGCTGAGGGTTAATGCCAAAAGGTCATCCGCAGCAAAAGGGCTGGATTTCGGTTGCCGCGATCATGGGAAGTCATGGTGTGCGCGGCAATGTGAAAATAAAGCCGTTTACCGAGACACCAGAATCGCTTGGGCATTTTGATAAAGTGTATCTGGAGGATGGCCAAAAGGTATCGCTGAAAATTCTGTCGCTTGGCAGTAAAGGTGTGGTGTTGGCGCGTCTTGGCAAGATTGA
>JABJBD010000098.1 GCA_018668795.1 Candidatus Puniceispirillum sp.
CCCGTCAAAATCGAATGATTGGCGATACGCGCGATATTAATGTGAAAGCGCGCCGAAAGCGCAATCGCTTCACTGTTATTACCCATATTTATAGCACGATTTTCTGCTGCCAGATGTGTTCTAAGCTCGGCAATATTATTTTTTTTGGCCAACCCTGATGCCAGTTTTACGATATAGGGCTCAACCAGCGATCGTGCTTCAAACACATCACGGGCTTCAACCTTTGTCGGCTTGGCGACATGGACGCCACGATTTGGTACATGCGTCAGTAGCCCTTCATGTGTCAAAGCTGACAGAGCCGCACGAATGACAGTACGGCCAAGCCCATAGATATTGCACAACTCATCTTCTGCTAATCTAGTTCCTGGCAATAGACGATGAGAAATAATAGCCTCTCGAAGATTATCAAAAATGGGAACCCAGGACGGGTCCGGTTGTTGTAGCTTCATATTTCACTAAAACCTTTAAGCAGCCAATTCGTTAGGAAGCCTATTTTTGCCGTGGTTTTGCATAACCACCAATATTGCTGTTTTTCAAATTTAAATAAATCATAGCTTCAACCTGCTTTATCGCACAGCTGATACCATCAAGAACAGGGATATTATGCAGATCATGCAAAGTGGCACCAAGCTCTGCCATGCCTGCACAGCCCAGTACAATTGCCTCTGCTTTGTCCGTTTTTATTGCCTGTTCAACCTCTGCGTTAATCCGCTCAAAAGCCGTTCCATTGCTGGCCTCAACTTCCAGAACGGGAATGTCACTTGCACGCACGCCTGAACATCGCGCCGCCAGCCCATAACGCACCAAATTATGTTCAAGTGCTGGAATCGATCGCGACAATGTTGTCACAACACCAAATTTATTCGAAATCATCGACGCCATATGATACGCCGCCTCGCCAATTCCAACAACAGGTGACGCGGTAAGGCATCGGGCAGCGTCCAATCCCGTATCATCAAAACAGGCAATCACAAATCCAGCGGCATCATGATGCTGTTTGACAAGATCCAGAAGGCCTGCGAGTGACATCGCTTCATCATAATAACCCTCGATACTAGCCGGGCCTGATGATGGGTTTACAACCGTTAAGCAAAAGTCATCACTAATCACAGATTCAGACACCAATCGAATTCTATCTGTCATCGAGGCTGTTGTGTTCGGATTTATAACTACAATTTTTAGTTTTGACGTCATGGTTAAACCTCACCGCCTAGATAGGCCGCTTTAATACGTGGATCGTCAAGAAGCTCTTTTGAATTACCGGTTAGCACAACCGACCCAGTCGCCATTGCATAGGCACGGTTAGATATGCTTAGCGCCATCTTTGAATTTTGCTCAACCAAAAGCACTGAAACCTTTTCCTCGCGATTAATTGATATGATCGACCTCGCAATTTCCTGCACCAATTTTGGCGCGATCCCAAGCGAGGGTTCATCAAGCAAAAGCAATGTCGGTTTGGCCATCAGGGCCCGGCCAATCACCATCATCTGCTGCTCGCCGCCACTTAATGTTCCTGCCATTTGACCATAGCGTTCTTGCAGACGAGGAAAGCGTGCCAGCACGCTATCTAATGTGGCTTTGACCTCTTGTTTGTTATTTCGCGTAAAGGCGCCCATCAGCAAATTATCTTTCACTGACATATAAGGGAAAACCCGCCTGCCTTCAGGCACCATGGCGATACCTCTTTGGACAATTGCCGCTGCATCGACGCCGATCAAACTCTCGCCCTTATAGGTAATGACGCCTGTTTTTGGCTTGGCAAGACCGGTAATGGCCCGCAAGATTGATGATTTGCCAGCACCATTTGCCCCGATTAATGCAACTGTTTCACCCACATCCAAATGCACCGACACCCCTTTTAAGGCATAGACATGATCGTAATAGAGCTCAACATTTTCGAAATTCAGTAATTTATCCATGATTAAAACCCTACCGCATCATCTTCACTGCCCAGATACGCCTCAATGACTCGTGGGTCGTCCTGAATCTCTTGCGGCGTACCCTCGGCGATCTTTTCGCCAAAATTAATAACCACAAGCCGATCGGATATTTTCATCACCGCTGCCATGTCATGCTCAACCAGAAGAACCGTAACACCACGATCCCTGACACCCCGCACAAGCTCAACCATATGCATCGTTTCATCATGGTTCATCCCAGCGAAAGGCTCGTCTAGCAAAAGCAACTTGGGCTTGGTAGCAAGGCCAATCGCAATTCCCAAGGCACGCAAATGACCTTGCGGAAGGTTGCTGGCATATTCATCCTTGATCGCATCAATTCCAAGAAAGTTAATAATATCATCCGCCGAATCCCCGAATGCAGCCTCATCAGCAATTGCAGCAGGCGACCTAACAAAAAAACCAAACAAGCCAGCTTTTGAACTTAAATGATGCGCGACAATGATATTATCACGCACGGTCATATTCTTAAAAACGGTCGTCTCCTGAAAAGTGCGCACAACCCCTCGGCGCGCAGCATGATGCGGCGATAGATTGGATATCGGTTTTCCTTCAAAAAGGACTTCGCCACTGGTGGTTTTCAAAAAAGACGAAATCAATTTGAACAAAGTTGATTTGCCCGCACCATTTGGGCCGATCACAGACAGGATTTCATTTTCCTTCACATCAAAGCTGACATTGGAAACCGCGATAAGACCACCAAACTTTTTGGTTAGGTTTTTGACTTGTAAAATCATGGCCAAACGCTCCTTAATTCTTGGCTTTGCTGAAAATACTCAGCAAACCATTTGGTAATGCCAGCATCAGGCCAATTAGAAGGGTGGAATAAATCAACAACTGATACTCACCCGCGCTGAACAGCAAGTCCCAGCCAAAGTAATTCACCAAAGTGCCAAGCATGGGGCCGAAAACATAGCCTAGCCCACCAAGGAAACAATTAAGCATGAAGTCAACGGAGTCCTTCACCGGGAAGCTAGCCGGATAAATTGACTGCGAAATGCCAACAAAAATAGCGCCCGCAATACCACCAAGGAATGACGAAATAGAAA
>JABJBD010000067.1 GCA_018668795.1 Candidatus Puniceispirillum sp.
CGCATACAGCTATTAGTGTGCGCGGTAGAACACATTGAATAGCTGGCATCTTTTTCAATAACCAGCACCGACCCGTTGAAATCGGAATTTTGCGATAGAAACCAGGCTACCGACGACCCCATCATTGCACCACCAATGATGATTACATCATAGCTGGATTTGCGTGGCAGATTAGCGAATTGAGCAGATCCAGCATTTACTGTTTTTGCTACACTCATAAATCTAGCCCTGATCTAAATTGGAAAGCGATCAGCCCGATAGGGGCTTACATCAATAGGGGCGGCTTTACCGTCGATCATCGATGTTATCAATTTGGCAGATCCGGGTGCCATCGACAATCCGATATGCTGATGCCCAAAATTAAACCACAATCCCTTATGCCGTGGTGCTGGCCCCACTATAGGTAATGAATCGATTAATGTCGGGCGACGGCCCATCCATGGCTCAGCATCTATTTCGCCTTTCATCTTATGAATTTTGCGGGCTTCAGCGACAGCCTTTTTTATCTGCGTATAATTGGGCGGGGCATCACGATGCTCTAATTCAACACCTGACGTAATCCGCACACCTTGACGCATTGGCGCGATAGCAAAGCCACCCTCAACATCATGCGCGGCGCGGCCAAGCTGTGGCACGTCATCAGGTTCAAGATGCATATGATATCCCCGCTCCCAGCCCATCGGCACATCATAACCAACCCATTTTGCCACATCCGCCGACCACGGGCCTGCCGCCACAACAACCTCTTCAAATGCCAAAGCACCGTCGGCATGGATCACGTCAAAGCCTTTATCCAGTGGTTTCAGCCCAGTTACATCAGTCTTTAATACTGTGCCGCCTGCAGCAATAAACATGGCTATATAGGCGTCGGTGAGTTCGGCTGGGCTAGACACACCACATGTTTCATCCATCAAAACCGCTTTTTCATAAATTGGGGCTAATCCTGGCTCAAGTTGACGTATCTGTTCGCGGTCATAAATTGTGAATTTTACACCTGTCTCCGCCATTGTCTCTATTTCGGCTGAAAACCCGTCAAAGCCTTTCTGCGTGCGGAACAGCTTCATCCAGCCCGCATAACGAAGCAAATGACTGACCTTGGCTTCGTTTATCCATGATTTATGCTGACCGATCGAAATCAACATCAAAGCACGCAAAGCCTTTGACGCATGCTGGGCATGTGACTTGGTGCAATAGGACAGAAATTTGAGCACCCATGGCAAACGTTTTAGCAGGAACAGAGGGTTATAACGAAGCCCTGTGCTCTGGTTGAGCATCAAACCTGGCAACCGCCGTAACAAGACCGGATTATTAATCACCAGCACCGAAGATTCCGATAGAACGCCCGCATTTCCATATGATGTCTCACGCCCGGGCTGTTTTCGATCAATAAGTGTCACGTCATGTCCGGCCTGTTGCAGGTCAAGCGCCGAACAGACACCAACGATGCCTCCTCCTATAACGGCTATCTTTTTTGCCATTGATCACTCCCTTTATCGCAGACATGACTTCGTCTGTAACATGCCATTCTGTAACATGCCATATTGTCATGCTTGGCTTTTAATTACGAAATCTCTTTGATGGCGCCACCAACAGACTGCCATGCTTGGAACCCACCTGGCACATGCGCACAATGATCAACACCATTTGCATGGGCAAGGCGCGTCGCCATCGCCGAACGTTCACCAACCGCACAATAAAACACGACAGGCCGACCATCAGTCTGCGCCAATGTCACAAGTTGCATTTCAAGCTGTCCATAGGGAATATGGATTGAATCGGGTATCACACCAAACCGCTCACGCTCGGAATCCTCACGCAAATCAACCAGAATAAGCTGATCTGCCTCGCGGCCAAGCAAAGCGCCCGCCTCAATAGTCGGCACTTGCCTTTGTTTTTGTAAATTGAGGCCAATTTTCATATTTTCGGGAACCGCCACATCCATCATTTTTGGATTAGGCAGATTAAGCTGATTCATCACATCAATATACTCTTCTCGCGATTTCACCTGCAAACGTGGGTTATAGGCAATCTCTTCGCCAAGTGTTGAAACCGTATCACCTTTATAGTCATGCGCCGGATAGACAAGCATCGATTCTGGCAGTTTCAAAACACCGTTAAACAACGAATCATATTGCCGCCCTGCATCACCATTTTGAAAATCTGTGCGGCCGGTACCACGTATTAACAAGGTGTCACCTGTAAAAATTCTGTCCTCGGTACGAAAGCAATAGCTGTCATCGGTATGTCCAGGGGTGTACATTGCGGTCAAACTGAATCCTTCAATATCTACAGCATCCCCGTCCGATACGCGCATTGACACAACATCAACAGGCGATTGTTCGCCCATAACTGTTACGCAGCTTGTCCGATCGCGCAATGCGCCCATTGCGGTAATATGATCGGCATGCACATGCGTATCCAGAACTTTGACAAGTTTCAGATCCAGCTGTTCCATCAAGGTCAGATAATGCTCGGTTTTTTCCAGCACAGGGTCAATCAATAACGCCTCACCACCTTTGCGGCTGGCGATCAAATAGGTATAGGTTGATGACACATTGTCAAAAAGCTGTCTGAAAATCATGAATTAGGTACCTCTTTACTGCTGGCAGCATGCCAGAAACATTTTCTTACTCAAAGCTTATCAGTCACAGAACCATATTGACCAGTGCCAAGATAGCACCTCCGCCTACCGCATAACAGAAAGCCGTTGGCAAATTTGACCCCAGAACCAAATTCCGCGATGTTACATTATACAAACTGGCGCAGGTAATCACTGATAAAGATGCGACTGACGCCATTGTGCCAGCCCCCCATCCAATCAGATGCGATTGCATTAACAAGGCAGGCTGCACATCGGCACCACCACGACTAAATATCGCCAGAAGCGCCGTACTTGTTATCACTGGATGCACACCCACCACCGACGCCAACATCATCATTGATGGTGTTGCAATCAAGGCAAACCAACCCGGAATAACCCCTACATAAACAGACGCAACCAACATTTGCAGGACATTCGTCTGGGTAGCAAAGAAACCAACAATCATAGCGACCGTTATAATGACAATATCATCGCCAATATTCATCATTGCCTGATGTGTATTTTTAACAATCAACGGTATATTGGCATGGTGCCGCACAAATTGAATCGCAACCAGACAAGGCATTACGATCACCACAGTGGATAGCGCGGTTAAATTAAAAAACAAAGCCGTCGCAATAACAGCAACCAATACTGTAAACAAACGCATGCTGACTGGTTGCAAACATGCCAGTGATACACGCAATTGCACGAGGCTGAATTGCTTACTGAATAAAGGCACAGTTATCAAAGCAAATAGAATAGCCGTGACCAACCCTAGCGCAATCGCAATCCATGATTGATCCACTGGAACAAAGGTCTGACCAATGGCAAAGGCCACAAAAAAGGGCGACCAGACACAAGATGACACCATGCCCCGCAATGCCGCCTCAGCAGCCATTTTTCTACGCCGCTCATCGCTATTAGGGGGCAAGGCCGCAGACAACATGGCAAAGGCACCTGTGTTGATTATACCACCAAATACATGTCCGGCCATCTGTAAGCCGCCTGACGATGCTTCAGGCGGCAAGGCTGCCAGTGCTTGCTGGGTTTTGTGCACTGATGGCATGGTTTCAGCTGTAGCGCGGACAAGCGTCATCGTTGGCAACAATCCGGCAAAAATCAGCACTTTACGTCCCGCTTCAAACCATTCATCACTTGTTGGCATATGATCCAGCAACAGCCATGCCACAAAGCCCAATAATGCCAGAATGACCAGACTGTCGCGCCGCATCTTTGGCAAAGTTAAAAGCCCAAAAATGACAAACATTATAACACCAGCATTACTAAGCGGCATGGCATAATCACCCGCAACGATCTGAATCAATGCGACCAGCCAAATCGCACATAGCAAACCAAAGCGGATCACATTGATCTTTGCCTGCATTTATCGTCGCGCCTTTCACACCAGCATCGTCTGGGCATGAGCCATATGAACATGGTGTCATCTAACGCCAATTTTTTACGCGACGAAAGCCCTTATCAAGATTTGTCTGACCAGATTGCCAATTCATTGCCCGATGGTTCAAAAAAATGAAACCGACGGCCACCTGGAAACGCAAAAATCGGCTTGGCAATGGTACCGCCAGCCGCCACAATATCTGCGAAGCTTTTTTCCAGATCGTCGCTGTATAACACGATTAATGCGCTTCCATGTTCGGTTCGGCTGTAAGCATTATTGGCAAAAAAGCCACCTTCAATGCCAGCATTGGCAAAGGCTGTATATTCGGCGCCAAAATCTTCAAATGTCCAGCCAAAGACACGACTGAAAAAAGCTTTGCTTGCCAGAATGTCCCATGCGGAAAATTCGACATAGTCAATTTTATGATGTGTTGGCATACCGCCCCCCTCAATCATGTGGCCTGCAAAGCCACTCAATATCAAATGTGAGGCGTAAAGTTAGAATGGGGTAATAACAAAGGTCAAAACCATATAACTAAATTAGAAAAAGCACCATGATTTGAGCGCACCTAACTCTCGAGTGAGCGAGCCAGCTTCTCCTGTAATGTCAGCCACTCTTCTTCGCCATGTGCTATGGCAGCGTCTATATCAGCAAGAATTTTACCTGCATCTGCCGCCCGGCTTTGGTTCGCAGCGTCAAAAAATCCTGGCTTTGCCATTTCCTGTTCAATATCCGCTTTCTGCTGTGCCAGTTTTTCCAACGTCTTTTCAGCTTTGGTTATCGCGCTTCGCACTTGGGCTGTGTTGTGCCGCCTTTCTTTGCCAGACAGGGCGCGTACTGGTTGTTTTTGACTGTCTGAAGAATCGGCGGTTTTTGGATTATCAGTGTCATGTCCAGCTGTTTTGCCCTTGCCATTTCGCTGCTTCAAAAGCAATTTGCGATAATCATCCATATCGCCGTCAAATGGCACCACGGCACCATCTCGGACAATCCAAAGAATATCAGCAACCGTTTCAACCAGATGCGGGTCGTGGCTGACCAGAATGACAGCGCCCTGATAATCATTCAGTGCATGAACAAGAGCTTCACGGCTTTCGATATCAAGATGGTTGGTTGGCTCGTCAAGAATAAGTATATGCGGCGCATCAATTGCGGCCATCGCCATCAGCAAACGCGCTTTCTGACCACCAGACAAACGCTCGACTGGGTTTTCAACAATGTCTGCACCAATGCCTGCTGCACCAAGCCGGCCACGTAATTTGGTTGGTAATTCGTCAGGTCTCAACCGCGCCATATGCTGAAATGGCGTTTCGCCAGGAACCAGTTCATCCAGCTGATGCTGGGCAAAAAATCCAATACGTAATTTACCCGATTTCTGGATATTACCTTCAAGCGGTGCCAAGCGGTCAGCAATTAATTTGGACAAGGTTGATTTGCCTTGACCATTGGCACCTAGCAAAGCAATGCGGTCATCCTGATCTAGGCGGATATCAATTTTGCGCAACACCGCTTTGCCATCATAGCCGACCGACGCATTCTCGATCACCATAAGCGGTGGTGGAAGTGGCGTTGGCGACGGAAACTGGAATTCGGATACGGCACTTTCGGATAATGCAGCAATAGGTTGCATCTTTTCCAACTGCTTCAGCCGTGATTGTGCTTGGCGCGCCTTGGACGCTTTATAACGAAATCTATCAACAAAACTCTGAATATGCGCGCGCTGTGCATCCTGTTTGCGTTTCATTGATTGCTGTTGTTCCAGTTTTAACCGACGCTCAGCATCAAACTGGTCATAGCTACCACCGTAATAGGTCAATTTTCGGTCGGTAAGATGCAGAATGCCGGTAACCGAACGATTCAGCAGACCGCGATCATGCGAAATTACCAGAACTGTTTTGCTATATTTAGCTAGAAAGGTTTCCAGCCATACAGCACCTTCAAGATCAAGATAGTTTGTCGGCTCATCAAGAAGCAACAGGTCAGGTTGCGAAAACAGCACCGCACCAAGCGCAACACGCATACGCCAGCCACCTGAAAATTCGGCACAGGCACGTGCCTGAGCCGCAACATCAAAACCAAGTCCCGCCAGAATTGTTGCCGCACGTGACTCAGCAGAATGCGCGTTAATATCGGTAAGACGCATATGAATATCGGCGATCCGCATTGGATCCGTCGCACTTTCGGCTTCGCATAGCAAGGCATCACGCTCAAGATCAGCTGCCAGCACAGTATCCAGAAGGCTGATATTGGAAGCGGGGGCTTCCTGATCGACACCACCAACCCGAAAATAGCTTGGATATTCTATATCTCCCGAATCAAGTGCCCATTCATTACGGATCAATCTGAACAAGCTTGTTTTGCCGGTTCCGTTGCGCCCAACAATACCAACTTTATGGCCAGCCGGAATTGTGGCTGACGCATTTTCAAGCAGAGGTTTACCATCAATGGCAAAAAACAGGTTCTGAAGCTTTAACATAGGCCGAAGAAGTGGCCTGTACCGACGGATTTGTCAATATCGACAGTGGTCTAAATTTATGCTTTCGGCTTTATCTGGTTCCAATGTGGGTTTTTATCAAAACGCCAGGCCATGAAATCAACAAACGCACGTGTGCGGCGCGGTAAAATAGTTGTTTTTGGATAAACAGCGAAAATATCCAGCTCGGACCAATCATGATCTACCATCAATGGTATGAGCGTACCGTCGTTAATGGCTTCAAAAAGAAGAAATGTTGGTAAATTGACCACGCCAAGTCCGGCAATGGCCGCATCGCGAAGCACGTCACCATTTGTTGCCGACAGGCGCTGTGACACATGCACAGTTCCTGCTTTGCCGTCCGGAGTGACATAGGCCCAATCGGCAGGTGTTCGCGAATTGGCATAAACCAGCCCTGGCACGTTATTAAGATCTTCGGCTGTATTTATCGGGCCATGTTTCTTAATAAAATCTGGTGATGCGCATGGCATCTGACGCGCCGTTGATATTTTTTTGGCAATCAGGCTCGAATCCTGCAAAGTGCCAATCCGTATCGCCAGATCAAAACCTTCGGCAATCAGATCAATCCTTTTGTCCGACAAATCAATATCGATCCGCACTTCGGGATTTTCTTTCATGAAATCGGTTATCAGCGGAGCGATATGCATGATGCCGAAGGATAGAGGCGCGTTCAAACGCAAGACACCGCTTAAAATACCGCCTGTATTCTGAACTTCCTGCTGAGCCGCTTCCAGCTCGTCAAGGATGGTTCGACAGCGATTAAAAAATCTCTGGCCTGTTTCGTTCAAATACATACGGCGCGTCGAACGCTGAATCAGTGGCGCGCCAAGGCGAAGCTCTAAATCTTTCAGCCGGCGACTGACCGCAGAAACGGCAATACCAAGCCGTTCGCCCGCCTGTGTAAGGCTTCCCGTTTCAACAACAGTTACAAATGCGCGTATTTCTTCAATCTGACTCATAAGTAAACTCTATATTATTTTTCTAAATTTCATAATTATATTTTCACAAATCTTGTCTTCTTTCTAACGCTCGCAACAATTAAATATAAGTAGTCATGAGAGACCTCCCCCCTCTCATGGCGTATCCCCCTTTGATTATTGTTAATGTAAAGCCTTAACCCTGTGCTCTGCTTGGTAATGTGCTAATTTATTTGCAATGACATTGGTGGAAAAAAGGGTATCTCATGCATATTGAGCAAAGCTGGCATCACCATCTTGGCAAAATCATGGATAGCAAACAGATGTCACAACTATCTGGATTTCTGGATGCCGAACGTGCCAAAGGCAGACACATATATCCACCCCCAGAATCTATTTTTACGGCTTTTACTCTGACGCCCTTTAATGCGGTCAAAGTCGTTATTATCGGACAGGATCCCTATCACGGCCCCGGACAGGCGCATGGGTTAAGTTTTTCGGTACCAGATGGCGTTAAGATACCCCCATCATTACGTAATATTTTCAAAGAGCTTGTTTCCGATATTGGCTGTCCCGCACCTGTACATGGCAATCTGGAAAGCTGGGCACATCAAGGCGTGCTTTTGCTGAATAACTGTCTGACAGTCGAAAATGGCAAAGCAGGCTCACATCAAGGCAAAGGCTGGGAAGCATTTACCGATGCCGCCATCAGCCAGCTAGCCGAAATCCGCGAACATCTGGTTTTTATCCTATGGGGACGCAAAGCCGCCGAAAAAGGCCATGCGATAGATGCCAGTCGCCATCTTATTGTGACCGCAGCACATCCATCACCACTTTCAGCCTATAATGGGTTCTTTGGTAGCCGCCCTTTTTCGCGCACAAATAGTTATCTCAAAGCGCATGGACAAACCGCTATTGATTGGAACATTAACGAAAGCTAGATATTTGACGCGCATAGATAGATTGATAAGACTAGAAAATATATATTTGTAAAAGGTACAGATTCATGACCCGCACTTTGCTTTGTTTTGGCGACAGTAACACGCATGGCACGCCACCAATGGATAGCATGTCATCTCAAGGCCGGTTTGAACCCGATGTGCGCTGGCCATCAGTTATGCGAACTCAGCTTGCCCCGGGCTGGACTATTATCGAAGAAGGTCATCCCGGGCGCACAACTGTCCATGATGATCCTATCGGTGGCATTCATAAAAATGGCATCCGCATGTTGCCTGCCTTGCTGGAAACACATCGCCCGCTTGATGTTATTGTGATAATGCTGGGCACCAATGATTTGCAGCATCGATTTGGCGTAAATGCTACTGAAATTGCTTTGGCAATTGGCAAGATTGTTGAAATCATCAAGGCTTCACCGTCTGGCATTGACCAGCGCGCGCCCGATATTTTACTGGTTAGCCCGCCACCCGTCATTCAGGCTGGCTGTCTTGCCGACGTGTTTGAAGGTAGCATTGAAAATGCAAATGCGCTTTCTGGTACCATTGCCAATATAGCCAGACAGCATAATGTTCCTTATTTTGATGCAGGCGCACATATTGCCGTATCGCCAATTGATGGTGTGCATTTTGATGCTGAAAGCCATATCACGCTTGGTCACGCGATGGCTCAAGCGGTACGTGAATTGTTTGGCTAATTGATTGTGTCACCCTATTGGACAGGCTAGCTTCAACGGGGATTAGACGCCATCATCAATTCAGGGCATCCATTCAACGTATCCATTCAGAGCATCTATTATGGGGGAACCATTATGTCATCCATTGTTATTCTTGGTATTTTTGTAGCCGATACAGCCTATCGCGCCAAACGCATACCGCTTATTGGTGAAACCATTTTAGGGGAAAGTTTCAATCTCAGCCCTGGTGGCAAAGGATCAAATCAGGCAGTTGCTGCGGCAAAGGCTGGCGCCAATGCACATATGATCACCCGGCTTGGCAAGGATACTTTTGCCGATATGGCACTCGATATATGGCAACAAGCTGGCGTGATACCTGCAATCACACAGCATGATAACAGCTACACAGGTGCCGCCTGCATTTTCATCGAAGCCGACTCTGGCAATAATGCGATTATTGTTACCCCGGGCGTTGCTGGCGAGATTGATAATAGCGACATTGACCGCAATGCAAAGCTAATTGCCGATGCCGATATATTCATTACCCAGCTGGAACAGCCGCTTGATGCGGCCATGTATGGTTTGGCAATGGCACGGAAGAATGGCGTTTGCACATTGCTCAATCCGGCACCAGCCGCCGACCTGCCAGCAGGCATGTTGGCCTTATGCGATTATGTCACTCCAAATGAAACCGAAGCCGAAGGCCTGACGGGTGTCAAAGTCACCTCGGTTGAAAGCGCAATCACCGCCGCCAAAGCTTTGCGTAAGGCTGGTGCAGGCGCTGCCATCATCACACTTGGAGAAAATGGCGCCCTTTATCACGACGCTGACACCACACAACATATGCCTGCCATGCCTTCGGGCAAGGTAATTGAAACCACAGGTGCTGGTGATTCCTTTAACGGCAGTTTTGCAGCCGCTATAGCTGAAGGCATGGTGCCTGTTGAAGCTGTCAGATTCGGATGCGCAGCGGCTGGCATTTCGGTAACACGTGCTGGGGCCGCCAACTCAATGCCAAGCCGCGACGAAATTAACGCACGGCTGGCACAAGGGTAACAATTGATAAATTGACTAACTACCTTGCCCTGCGGGGCTGGGCGCTGATACCGCCGTTGTCATCCAGCAATCTTGATATTCACCATCAGTTACCTTTTCAACAACCCATGAAAAGAACAGAACATTGCCGCCCTTGGTTTCCATCAGCACATCAAATTGCCGCCAGCCCTCGCCTTGCTTGCCCAAAGTGATAGAATGGGTAGCATGGTCAATCATCTCGATATAAGACGGGCTTCGTATCATCTGGGCAAAACGCGGATATGGCCCGGTCATACGCCGATTGACCGGATGCGCAAAAGCCCATGTCTGGCGAATGCCAAAATCACTTTTAGGATTATCATTATTCTGTAACCCGGTTAGTTGAATATCAACAACTTCCAGCGGCGCAATATCGGGATCTGGCATAACAACGTCGTTAGCACTTGCCGATATCATCATGCTGAAATAGCCAAAAATAATGAAAAGAAATAGTCTGAAAAACTTGATCATAAGCACAATATTCCCATTTCAACTATGTCCCCCTCATTATGAGATGGGGAGGATTTTACCAAAATGCAATATTTGGCTTATGCTATCTATTGCCAATAATTAATAGAAAAGAGTTTTATGAAAATTTTCATTCAAGGTGCAGGACGTGGCATCGGCCTTGCTTTTGCCAAACATGCCTTGGCATCACAGCAAGGTGATGACTGGCATATGTTCCTCACCGCCCGCATTCCCGAGGATAGTGACGGCTATAAACAACTACCGCCATCTGCAAACATCACCTGGATTGCAATGGATTATCTGGATCCTGACAGTATTACCAAAGCGGGAATAGAAGCAGCCAAACATACCAACCAGCTTGACCGTGTAATTTCGGTGGCAGGCGTTTTACGTGATCCCAAAATCAGCCCGGAAAAACGGATCGCTGACCTTGATAGCGCCGCCATGCTTTATGCTTATCAGATTAATGCCATGGGACCGGTTTTACTTGGCAAGGCATTATGGCCACTTATCAAAAGTGAACATCCAACAGTTTTTGCCAGTCTATCTGCACGCGTTGGGTCAATTTCAGATAACCGACTTGGTGGCTGGTATGCCTATCGCGCCAGCAAGGCTGCGCAAAACCAGTTACTGCGCACAATGTCGATCGAACTGGCACGTTACAACCCTTATGCCTGTGTTGCCACCTTGCATCCAGGCACTGTAGATACCGCCTTGTCAAAACCGTTTCAGGCGCATGTGCCAGCCGATAAATTATTCACCGCGGCGCATAGTGCAGAATGTCTGTGGCGTGTAATGGATGGGCTTGGCCCAGACGATAGTGGTGGTTTTTTTGCCTATGATGGCGCGCCTATTGATTACTAGTTTCGGCACGCGCATTGGCAAGACCGCGCAAGGTAATTGGCAATTGCGCTAGCATGAATAACGCGCTTGCAGGTGCCGCAATAAACGTTTTGTAGAATACCCAATCAGCCTCGTCAAAACTACGCCAGACATATTCATTTACTAAAGCAAGGACAAGGAAAAACAATCCCCACCGCAGGCTGAGTGTAAACCATGTTGCGTCATCAAGCGCAAATTGATGTTTAAAGAATTCGCGCATCATGGCGCGGCGCATCAAAAGCCCACCTAGCAAAACGGCTGCAAACAATCCATTGAACAAGGTCGGCTGTATCTTGATAAAAATGTCAGCATCAAGCGCTATTGCCGCCCATGTAAAGCCCGCCGATAGCAGTAATGAAAAAAGCGGAAAGCGGGCAAAACGCCGTTCTTGTAACCAGGCCACAAGCAATACCAGCGCGCCCAACCCAACAGAAATAATCGCTGCGGCGAATAATCCATAAAAACCATATCCAATGAAAAAACCAAGTAAAGGCAGAACTTCAAATAAAAACGCGCCAAGCCTCATGATTGATCATCCAGACCACGCAAGGTGCGGCTAAAATCCAGATCACTAGCCTTGTCAGAAAGCCAAATATTCAAAAAGGCATCGGCAAAATCAGCATCGTTGATCGTTTCGCCCTCAACATCATTCAAATAAAAGGTAATGCTACCGTCGTTATTATGGATAGCTGTTGCACTTTCGCCATCGTTCAAATCACGAAAACTTGCATCCAGAAATGTCTTCCAGATTTTTAATTGCGCTTCATCTGCCTTTGTCTGGCGTTCCATTTCGATCAGCGATCGTTTAACAATTTGCTCTTTTGAGGCATCCACCAGATAACTTAACCGCAACGCAAATGCGCCTTCTGGGTTAAAGCGGCCTTGCGGAGCAAATAATGTGGCGTCATAGACTTTAAACAGAAACACCTTAAAACGGGCTTTGCCAACAATCTCAGCATCAGGCACCAGCCCCGCCCAAGGTTCGGCCAACGCCATTGTCATTGATGCCAGCATCACGGTCACAAACATACTAAGACGCATGACACGCCAGACACTGGTAACGACAAAGCTAAGCAGTGCGTGAGTCACTTTTGACGTCATTCTGGCCATTGTGAAAGATCCAGCGGGCCAACAGCGGCGGCAGCTTGACCGCGCAGAAACACGATTGTGACCGATCCAATTTCAATTCCGTATTTACTGATATAGGCACGGTTGATCGCAACCTCTTCATCCTGTTTGTAAATCCAGTCATCAAAATGCACCTCGACATCCTGACCTGACATATTCAGCACAACATCATATGACCAGTTCATCGTATTACCAGCCACAACACCTGATGCGGTACCAGTAATGTCATCTGCTGTGCCCTGATATTGATAGTGCCCAGCCGCATTCTGTCCGCTATTGGCTATTGTCCATATGCGTTTGGCACGCTCGCCATCATCATATAGAAAATCTTCATCAAGGATCAGATTGTCACCATCAAGCCGACCATCCAGATTGACACGAAATTGGCGGCGTACATTACCAAAACGGTCTTCAAAAATACCATAGGCAACTGTTTGCCCCGCAAAAAACTGCTCCAGCATAAATGCTGGTTGTCGATCAGCAAATTCGGCAACATCCTTTCGCGCACAGGATGACAGTCCCACCATGGCCGTTCCCATGATCGCAAGCGTACAAACCAGCTTCAACAGCGTACTCATAAATCCTGTAAATCGTCCCTTTTTACGACGCATCTCTTTATCCTCCCACACTCTAAACGACACCATTATCAAGATTGGCAAAAAAGGCTTCGGCATCAGCTTTAATCTGCATGACCTTTTCGTCAGCCATTTTATCAAAACTGCGATACATCATGCCAAGGCGTGCATTATGCCCTAATTTTTCACGATTCCGCCCCAGAAAATCCCAATATAGATAATTAAACGGACAGGCATCCTTGCCTGTCTTCGCTGTCACCTTATACGCACAATTTTTACAATAGTTTGACATCCGGTTAATATAGGCACCCCCCGCGGCATAGGGTTTGCTGGCCAAATAGCCGCCATCGGCAAACAATACCATGCCTGACACATTGGGCAATTCCACCCATTCATAGGCATCGGCATACACAACAAGATACCATTCATTGACCATAACGGGGTCAAGTCCAGCCAGCAGAGCAAAGTTTCCAAGCACCATTAACCGCTGAATGTGATGTGCATAGGCATAACGCTCGGTTTGGGCAATCGACTGCTGCATGCAGTTCATCCGCGTGTCACCAGTCCAGAAAAATTCTGGTAACGCCCGTTTAGCCTCAAGATAATTTAATGCCGCATAGCCAGGCATTTTCAGCCAGTAAATGCCTCGTATGAATTCCCGCCATCCTAAAATCTGGCGGATGAATCCTTCAACCGAATTCAGTGGCGCGATGCCATCATGATACGCCTGTTCGACTGCTTTGATAACTTCCAGCGGCGTCAATAATCCTGCATTGAGGTAAAAACCAATATGGCTGTGATACATCCATGGCTCATCCTCGATCATCGCATCTTGAAACTTGCCAAATAATGGCAAGCGTTCATCAA
>JABJBD010000157.1 GCA_018668795.1 Candidatus Puniceispirillum sp.
AAAGGCAGGCAAGGCCAGATAGGCAACAAGCAGACTGCCCAGAATGCCGCCAACACCATGCACGGCAAAGACATCAAGCGAGTCATCGATCTTCATCTTGACGCGGATAAGGTCAACCGCCAGATAACAAGCACCACCGCCAACAAGGCCAAGGATCAAACCGCCTGGTACGCCGATATAGCCAGAGGCCGGAGTCACCGTTGCAAGACCCGCAACCATACCAGTTACAATACCGACAAGCGATGGGCGGCCAAAGCGTGCCCATTCGATGACCATCCATACCAGCGATGCGGTCGCCGCGGCGATATGCGTGACAAGCAAGGCCATGCCAGCCCCCGATCCAGCGCCTAGCGCCGAACCGCCATTGAAACCAAACCAGCCAACCCACAGCATGCTGGCACCAATCATGGTCAGAACCGGACTATGCGGCGGGGTTACCGATTCAGGGAAATTACGACGTTTGCCAAGCACCACAGCGCATACCAATGCGGCGGTGCCTGCGGTGGCATGCACAACGATGCCGCCTGCAAAATCCATCACACCCCATGCGGCCATGACGCCACCACCCCATACCCAATGGGTCACAGGGGCATAAACAACCAAAAGCCAGATTGCCGAAAACAGCAGAACAGCCGAGAACTTCATGCGTTCGACATAGGCACCAATCACCAGTGCCGGTGTAATCACCGCAAATGTCATCTGGAAGGCGGCAAAGACAGATTCAGGGATTGTCCCCGACATGCTGTCCAGCCCGATGCCACCCATAAATAGATTACCGAAATCGCCAAACCACGCCCCGTCACCACTAAAGGCCAGTGAATAGCCCGCGATCACCCAGAGGATCGACATTAGACAGGCGATGGCAAAATGATGCATCAGCACCGAAACAATATTCTTTGATTGCACAAGACCAGCATAAAACAGCGCCAAACCAGGCAAGGTCATGAACAGGACAAGGGCGGTCGCTGTCAAAATCCACGCTGTGTCACCGCTATTGAGCGCGTCCGACGCGAAAGCTGGTGCAGACACCATACCGAAACCGGCCAGCGCCAGAGTGGCGCACGCCACCGAAACAAAACTACGCATGATATTCTCCGTTTGACTGGGGACGTTATATCGACCCCGATTTTAATTTGCGCTTAGTGTCGTCGGCGGTGATGAAATAGCAAGATGAATGCTGTTATATTAGGCATAATTGCCCAAAATGATGAAAATTCATGCAATCAAGCGGTATGTAGCATAATTTTTAGGCAATTATGCCTATGCGCCATGCCGATTATAGGTGCATTTGGGTTATCAGTTACGGAGGTGCTGACTTTGCAATAGGAAAGCGTCATAATGTGGGGTAAAGCGTCATACTGAGGCGCCTTTATTCTTTTCTGTTTTTTTCGTGATGATAGACATTTCCGATGACCCACATTCCCGATAAGCCGCCGGCAATATCAAAATCGATCCTGGTCATTGGTGGTGCCAATATCGATGTCGTGGCAATGTCAGCCCATGGTGACCTGGTGCTTGAAGAATCGAATAAGGGCGAGGTCGATTTTGGCTGTGGCGGGGTTGGACGCAATATTGCCGAAAATCTGGGGCGTCTGGGTCTGGCACCACAATTTATCAGCGTTTTTGGTGACGATATGCTGGGGCAGCGGTTGCGCCAAAGCTGTCTTGATGGTGGCGTGCGGCTGGATCATGCGATCATCCGTGACGGGGCAAAAAGTGATAGCTATGTCAGCATTCATGATGGCCGAGGCGAAATGCATGTGGCACTGCATCAGATGGGGTTGATTGATAGTCTGACGCCAGCCATTCTTGATGCGATTGATCCAGTGATCGCGCAAGCTGACGCGCTGGTGCTGGATGCCAATCTGCCTGTTGATATGCTGGCAGGTATTTTTGTGCGTACCAAGGATAAGGTCGTGTTCTGTGATTGTGTGTCGGCGTTAAAAGCGGCAAAGCTGATACCTTTTCTGGATCAGATCACCTGTTTGAAAGCCAATATGAATGAAGCGCGGGTGCTGACCAGCCTTGGTCAAGATGCCAAGACAGATGTTCTGCTGCGCGCCTTGCGCCCGACTGGGGTTGCGCAGATCATCATGTCTGACGGGGCGAACGGATTTGTCGCGGTCACACAAAGCGATATGGTGACCAAAATACCAGATAGCACGCAGGCCGTAAATGTATCGGGTGCTGGCGATGCCCTGTTGGCCGGATTTGTCTATGGCTGGGCACATGAAATGGCATGGGCGGCGCGGGTGGATTTTGCACATGCAGTGGCGCAATTCACTTTATCATCCCGTAAGGCGGTGCATCCTGATATAACGGCGGCATATATTCACGCGCATTATGCGCCTGTTTCATAGGATCCGAGGATGATTGACTATACTGACGAAGTTGCCGATGCGCGCGCCACTAACAAACCGATTGTGGCGCTGGAATCGACCATCATTTCACATGGCTTGCCATGGCCGGATAATCTGGAAACCGCCAAGCGGCTGGAAGCGGTGGTGCGCGCGGCAGGTGCGGTGCCAGCAACGATTGCGGTGCTTGATGGGCGTGTCAAAATCGGATTGAATGAAAGTGATTTAGAACGGCTGGCCACACCAGACAGCGACATCCAGAAGCTGAGCCGCCGTGATTTGCCACATATTCTGGCGCAAAAGGGGCATGGTGCCACCACCGTTGCCGCCACCATGATTATGGCGCAAAAGGCCGGTATCAAGGTGTTTGCGACAGGGGGCATTGGCGGTGTGCATCGCGGTTCACAGCAGACGTTTGATATTTCCGCCGATTTGCAGGAGCTGGCGAAAAGCGATGTTGCGGTTGTCTGCGCGGGGCCAAAGGCGATCCTTGATCTGTCCCTGACGCTGGAATATCTGGAAACATTGGGGGTGCCCGTGATTGGCTATCAGACCGATGAATTGCCAGCCTTCTGGTCGCGCAGTTCGGGGCTGAAATTGACAAGCCGCGCCGAGACGCCAGAAGAGATTGCCGCCATGTTATCGGCAAAATGGTCATTTGGGCTGGCCGGGGGCGCGGTGATTATGAATCCCGTTCCCGAAGATGATGCGATTGCCGAAACCGACATCAGCGCGGCGATTGATGCGGCACTGGCAGCGGCCGACAAACAGGCAATCAGTGGTAAGGAATTAACGCCGTTTCTGCTTCAGCATATGGTTGCTTTGACGGGAGGTGACTCGCTAAAAACGAACATCGCGTTGGTGCTGAATAATGCCCGTTTGGCCGCGAATATTGCCGTTGCGATGGCGGCATCCTGAACCAGCCTTATTCTCACTTTACCTGCATGTTTGTAAAATTGATTTAGATCAATGTGGCTGGTTGCGAGGCATGATAGGCATTGTATCGACTTTTCAACAATAATTGTTTGGGAGATTGATTGATGCAAGAACATCATAGAACCATGGTAAGTCGCGCCGCATATGGCAAGCTTACCGGCTTTATATTGGGCCTTCTGGGTTTGGTTATCATCATCTATACGCTACCAAATCTGGGTTGGGCTATCCGGTTTGGAACCCTGTTTTACAGCATAAATCTGGGGCTTCTAGTCGGCATTTTAAGTGTTGATATAAAGCATCCGGTGTTTCCAATTGAATTCAAATGGTGGCTGATGGGGCCAATGATGGGCGCGTGGTTTAATTTTACGCTGATGCTGTTTATTGGTGATGCCTATGAAAAAATACTAAACCGGTCAGAAACATTTCTATCATATTTTTCATCGCCATTATGGATGGTTCTGGATGGCGCGATTTGCGGGCTTATTATCAGCTTAGTCGTTCATAGAATGGTCAAAGAGTGATCCAGCTTAAATAAGGCTGGGAAGGTGCTAGAGGTCGCGTTTGGGGTTTCCGCGGATATGTTTGAGGCGGGCAAAGACATCAAGCCCCATTTGATGAAGCATATATAAAATGTCGATCGGCACCCAGTTTTCGGTGATTTTACCATCGACCAGATGATAGAAATCCATCACCCGCATTTCGATATGCTTGCCAGTGGCAGGTACGCCGAGCCATTCGCCCCTATGTGTGCCAGTTACCGATGGCCAGCCACCTGTTACAACAAAGTTCCCGTCGCCAATGCGGATATAATGGCCGGCGCCCTTGCGGTCGGGAAAGCCAGTCAGAAAGGGAATCTGGTGATGCGCGCGGAATCCATCCATGCCACGCGTGGTGCCAATACCAGCTGGGCCGTACCATAGGAATGTATCGCCCCAATAAGCCCCATGTTGCATGCTGTCGAGAGATTTGCCGTCAAATGTCTGCAGCGCATTATGCATGTCTATAACGGTGTCAAAGGCACGCGCGCCAGCGGTGGAATCCTGTATATCAAGGCGGATTCCTGCACTGCTGGATGGCGGTTGCCATGCGCCCTCGGCACCTAATGACGGGGCTATAGGCCACACATCTGCCTGACGCATCAGGTCCAGCAAATCAATCAATATGTAGGAATGGGCGATCTTGTCGCCACTGATATGGTGCACCTCGCAACTGCGGATATGCACAACGCCATTTGTAGCTGGAATACCGCATAAATCCTCAGTAAAGGTGCCCTGATAATGCCCCATCGTCGCGATCAATAACCGACCGTTCAGGCTATCATCCATGCGGGCATCAGGTTTGCTGTAGCCGCCTGTAAAAATGCTGTCGCGCCGTTCCATATCGGGAAGGGCGGTGCGTAATTGGTGCCAAAAGTCATGAATGGCATCATGCCCATGTAGCTTGTTAAAGGGGTGGCTTGCCCATAGATGCGCATCTGCGTGATAGGCATCTTGGACATTACCAGTTTGTGCCAGATTATGCAGATGCCGATGTGCCGTATGTTTGGCGGCGATAATGGTTTGTTCGTCTGTGGTCATGTCATATCCGGTTTGGCTGAGTGCTGATGCGCAAGGCTGTTTGGCTGTGATGATGTCATCATGACCTATTTTGAATAGGTATGCAAAAACTCTTGCCAAAGTTTTTGATCGGTGTCTAGGTTTGGATGGTTTCAATATTTAGCATTATGGCGCGCCGCACTGGCCAAAGGGTTTTTATGACATCAAAGCATTCTATCAATAAAGACCTTATCCACCCTTTGCGCAAAGCCATGTATGACTTTACGCTTGAAGGAGTGCGCGCCGAGATCAAAGCGTTGTTTGCGCCCGATGCCGCCATTCATCTAGCGCATCCTTTTGAAACGCTGGCGGGGCCAGAAGGGTTGATCGAACAGGCGTTGATGCCGCTTTATAACGCGTTCCCTGATCTGGAACGCCGCGATTATCTGGTGATGGCAGGGGCAGCCATGACCGACGATGGTAATAGCGACTGGGTGGGATGCTGTGGCTATTACACGGGTACCTTTATGGCGCCTTTTCTGGATATTCCGCCAACCGGACATCAAGCCAGCATGCGGTTTCATGAATTTTACCGCTTTGAAGATGGGAAAGTGGTCGAGATGCAGGCGCTATGGGATATTCCCGAAGTGATGATGCAAGCCGGCGTGTGGCCGATGAGCCCAAGCATGGGGCGTGAATGGCTGGTGCCCGGGCCAGCTACGGCGGATGGTCTGTTTCTGCCCGCATGGCATCAAGATACCGCCGATGCAAGTGTTCAGCTTGTTCTGGACATGCTCAAAGGTTTGGGCAAATTTGCAGAATCAGGCGCGGCCGCGATGCAGCTGGATAGATACTGGCATCCACATTTTAGTTGGTATGGCCCGTCAGGTATTGGTACAGGCCGCGGTATTTCGGGTTTTCGGAACTGGCATCAAATACCCTTTCTTGCTGGTATGCCTGACCGTGGTTCGGGGCCCGGGAAACGATATTTTTTTGGGGATAATGACTATGTCGCGGTAACGGCATGGCCAGGTATGGCGATGACGGTGAGCGGCGACGGCTTTTTGGGCATTGTGCCCGCAGATAAGAAAATCACCATGCGCAGTCTTGATTTCTGGCGCTGTGAAAACGGGCTGATCCGCGAAAACTGGGTGCTTGTCGATCTGTTGCATGTTTATAACCAGCTTGGTGTTGACGTGCTGGCGCGGATGCGGGCGATGACGTCGGCTAACCCTTATGGCCCCAACCGCCAGTTCTTTGAGGCCAAGCCATCCTGATGCTGTTGTCTGAATGACAGGGGCGGTGTTTGGTGCCGATTGCATAAATAAACCGAAATGAACCATAAGCGCGACTTTATACTTTACATTCTTTGCATACGTATTCAAAGTTTGGAGTGGAGTTCTGCTTAGGTGAAATCGAACGCTTAGGCTTTGGGCGGCGTTTCGCCGTAGGTTGATAAAACAAAGACTTTTTTAAGGAGTGAATTTATGAACATGTTGTCAAAAATAGCACTGACAGCAGCTGTTGCAATTGCTGGATCATCTTCAGCTTTTGCTGGTTGTGGAGTCAGTTCCGGCTCAGTGCGTATCATTGCGAATGACTTTCCAGCATCACAGGCTGTGTCTGCAGAAGCCATGAAATGTGATGGTAGCGGCGCGTCAGTGTCCGTTAACCTGAATAAAGATTATAAAGATCTTATCGTCGCGGCTATGACAGCTAACCCTGCTGAATATACCACGTCACATGCGACAAACAGCACGCTTGTTACGTTGATGAATGACGATCTTGTGCGTCCGTTGAATGATTATGTTGCGAAATATGGTCAAGGCATTGCCAAGTCGCAGTTGATTACGGTTGATGGCAACGTGATGGCGATTGCCTTTATGGCGAACGCCCAGCATCTGTTCTATCGTCAGGACATTCTTGACGCGGCTGGCGTTGGTGTGCCCGCAAGCTATGATGATGTGTTGGCCGCGGCCAAAGCGATCAAAGACAAAGGTCTGATGGATTATCCGATTGCCGGTACATATAAGGCTGGCTGGAATCTGGGTGAAGAATTCGTCAATATGTATCTTGGTCATGGTGGCTCGTTCTTCAAGCCAGGTTCTGCAGAGCCAGCGATCAATAACGCTAAGGGTGTTGCCACATTGAATATGATGAAGGCGCTTAGCGAATATATGAATCCTGATTTCCTGACGCATGACTCGAACGCAGTTCAGGCATCATGGGAAGCTGGCAATGTCGCTATGACAAATCTGTGGGGTTCACGCGCAGGTGCGGTGACTGATGGTGAAGGATCTACTGCCGACATCGAAAAGAACACAAAATTTGCAAGCGCACCTACTGCGGCTGGTGGATCAGTTCCCGCATCTACTTTGTGGTGGGATGGTTTTGCTATTGCCAAGAATATCTCGGACGCTGATGCCGAAGCCACATTCAAGGTTGTCATGGCTAGTATTTCTTCGGACATGGCAAAAGCGAATGTTGATAAGGCCAACTGGTTGATGCCAGGTGTGCCTGCACGAGCTACTGGTGTTGGTGTTATTGCAACAGCCAATGGCGCGGCGGCACCATATCCGATGTTGCCTTATATGGGTGCATTGCATGGGGCTGCGGGCGGCGAGCTTGCCGACTTCCTACAAGGCAAGGAAAGCGCTGAACAAGCACTTGCCGATATTGAAGCGGCTTATCGTGCAGCAGCTAAAGAAAAAGGCTTCCTCTAGGAAGCTGACTGGCTGGAGAGGGGTTTGTCTCTCTCCAGCTATTTTACTTTAAGATCTGAACCATGCCACATCGTACATTTATGAGCTTTATCTGGCCGTCTGCACTTGCAATGCTTTTGTTCATTGCCTTGCCGATCGTATCAGTTGCCGTGCAATCGCTGTTTGTTGCGCATGAGCAGGTATTTGTTGAGGTGGAAAATTGTGGTCCCTTTGGATGCACAACAGTTCAAAAAATTGATTCACAAGCAACCGCGGCGTTGCGCGCGGCGCAACCACTTGGCCAGTTCAATGGTCTAGGCACTTATTTGAACCGTAATCATCTGGCATCGGCTGAGATTTCCGAGGCATGGC
>JABJBD010000150.1 GCA_018668795.1 Candidatus Puniceispirillum sp.
TCGTGCTGGACTATATGTAAATCTGGTTCCGGTATTTGCGGCACTATTTGCGGTTATGATTCTGGGCGAGGTCATGCATTTTTATCATATTTTGTCTCTTGCATTCGTTCTTGGCGGTATCTACATGGCAGAAAGAGGCAAGAAAGCCCTACTACAATAAAGACCTGACTTGACAAGATTTTGTCGCCATGTTTCTTGACATTATGCGTTTATAGAACAACTCTTTCAAACATAGACTTAATCTCTAATGCGGGTCTGCCTAAACAGGTGGCATTTAGAGTGTATGTGCTGATGACAGGAATGACAGTATGATTGATAAAACCGAATTATATATTGATGGCGCGTGGGTTAAGAGCCGTGATGGTAACGTAATTCCGGTTATCAATCCGGCAACCGAAGAGGAATATGCGTCAATTACGCTTGCAGGCAAGGCGGATACCGAGTCAGCGATTGCCGCGGCAAAACGCGCATTTCCGTCATGGTCTATGACCTCGCCAGAAGAGCGTCTGGATTATTTGAAAAAAATTCTAGAGGTATATCAGTCGCGTGAGCTTGAAATGGCTCAAGTTATTTCTGAGGAAATGGGCGCGCCTATCAATCTGGCGATTTCCGAGCAGGCAAGTTCAGGGTCATCACATCTGAAAGCGTTTATCCGGACGCTGGCGGCTTTTGAATGGGTACGTCCGTTGCGACCTGGAACTGCCGGTCAGGATCTGGCCTATGAGCCAGCTGGCGTAGCCGCGCTTATCACGCCATGGAATTGGCCTATGAATCAAGTTGCATTGAAAGTAGGAGCAGCAATCGCGGCTGGATGCACAATGGTGTTAAAGCCGTCTGAAATTGCACCAATGTCAGGTATGCTGTTTGCCGAAATGATACATGAAGCTGGCTTGCCTGCTGGTGTATTCAACATGATCAATGGTGATGGTGTGGGCGCTGGATCAATCATGTCATCACATCCAGATATTGATGTTGTATCTTTTACTGGTTCTACGCGCGCGGGCATTCTGATCACCAAAGCGGCGGCTGACAGTGTCAAGAATGTATCCTTGGAACTTGGTGGTAAATCGCCAAATCTGATTTTTGATGATTGCGATATTGAAGCCGCGGTGACACGTGGAACAAAATTCTGTTTTAATAATGCCGGACAATCATGCAATGCGGCAACGCGGATGCTCGTCGAGCGAAGCGCCTATGACCAAGCTGTTGAGGTTGCGGCAAAAGTAGCGAATGAAACCAAGGTGGATATGCCTTCCAAAGAAGGCTCGCATATTGGCCCTTTGGTTTCTGAGGCACAATTCAACAAGGTGCAGGATTTGATTCAGCAAGGCATTGATGAAGGGGCGCGTCTGGTTGCTGGTGGCACGGGACGTCCTGACGGTTTAAATCGCGGTTATTTCGTCAAGCCGACCGTTTTTGCCGATACAAACAATGACATGACAATCATGCGCGAAGAAATTTTTGGCCCCGTTCTGGCAATTATGCCATTCGACACCGAAGAAGAAGCTATCTCGGTCGCTAATGATACGCCATTCGGACTATCAGCCTATTTGCAAACAGGTGACAGTGAACGCGCGCATCGTGTCGCGCGCCAGCTACGTGCAGGCATGGTTCAGGTGAATGGTGCATCGCGTGCCTCAGGAAGTCCCTTTGGTGGATTCAAGCAATCAGGCGTTGGCCGTGAAGGCGGTGCGATGGGTATTGAAGAATTTCTTGAAGTCAAAACGATCAGCGGCATTGTTGACGCCTGATAGGCGCTTAATCGTTATCACTTAGACCCGAACCAGCCCCCGCAAGGCGTGACTGTTCAGTCGATGGCGCGTATGTGTGATGGGCAAAAGCCTCAAAAGTCTTGATACAGGCGGATGCCGTGGCGGGAATGCGGTTAAGTGATGCAGATGTTTTATGCTGTGCAATGGTTTCGGTGGAAAGCGTACCCGGGCTAATGCGGCATGTGGCACTTTCAATCAAAAGCGCGGTATTGATAACGTCACTTGAAAAGCCATTTGTGCTTATATCTATCGTGAGCGTATCAATATGTAATACGTATCCGTTTTGACTTGCACAGGCGGATATAAAGGGCACAAGTAGCAATGGTTCGCGTATGATGCCAAGATCGTTTGGCAAAGCGATTGCACCATCTGAGATTGCTGCCCCAATGGTAATTGGGCAGTTTTCTGCTTTGCCCGAAGCATCCGTGTTGTACCAGTTAAGATGCCGGCATAATGAGGCAACGCCAGGTGCGCCACGATGCGCCAACCAGATAACAGCATGACTGGCCTCTTCGGCAAACCCCCAGGACATGCCAGCCCCACGCGCCGCCTTTAGAGCAAGGGCACCAGTTTCACCAAGAGACCAACTGACATCTGTCATGTCTATTGCAACGGTGGATAAACCAGATCATCAGGATCCAGATTTGCCAATTCGTCGGGGAAGGGGGCGCCTTGATACATGGTGATGCGCAACCACCGATCTGATCGCGGATCAAATTTTGTGGCACCAAAAAATGACAATTTACATCGCAAAAGATCAATCGGCATCATGTCGGCAGCGATTGTATTGTCGCGGATTTCAGCGTAATCGAGACCATTGGTAAATTGTGCGCGGCGCACGATATGCCGATGTTCAGGATGTGCCATTAAAAACCGGGCAACCGTGTCATTATCATCCCAGTCTTTTATGGCCTCATAGCATGCGATTGCATCACGTCCAGGCGCAAGTGGTTGTTCATAGGGGGCTATTGGCTCTTCAAACCGTTCGCCAAGGCGTGGTTCCAGCTTTTCTTCTGATACATACCAGACGCGAGCCTGTTCGGCTTTTTGGCTAAAATCAAGTGAATGTGCCCAGCCATATTGCGCTGTGATCTGTTTACGTAGTGCCGCTATGGATTGGGTGCCATCAATGATATGACGCGTTGTTTCATCAGCAGACATTGTGTAGGCAAGATCATCGACAAGGTCACCAAAAGGTTCAATGAGGAGGGATACAAGCTGTTCCTGCCCCTCTATCGTCAGATTATCACGCCCCCAGCGATATAGTGCGTCCCACGGACAAGGCTGATGCGCGTCAAAATTTTCCATATATGTTGAAAGGCTGGCCAAATCTGCGCGCAACCCTTCGGTTTTTGATTTTTGGTATGGATGCTCAACTTGCCATGCTTCGGCATTGATTGCCGCACGTTTCACAAGCGACAGAAAATAAGCCAGTGTTTGAGTTTCGGTTTTTACTATGGCTCGAACTCGCCCTAATGCTGTTTCGCGTGCATTGATCCACGCATGAATAAGAGCAGGGTGATTGATGAGGAATGGCGCCATGCCAAGGCCTGTCGAATTGCCAACACCAATGCGGCGGCGAATATCAGGCGCAAGCGTCACGGCGGTGTCTGGCGCTTGTATTTTGGCCATATGTTCAACCATGTCTATGGTAAAGGCGCGTATTAACCATACAGCCAGCAATTCAGGTTGAAATGAGCCGGCAAATTCAGGCCGATCCGCCCATGCGTTTCGGTCTGCGGCACCAAATTTTCCTGATCCATAAACAGCGCTTGTACGCATCAGATAACCAATAGGTTCAATCTTGGCCAGATCCGGCTGGATGCCAGTGGCCAGACAGTTGCGCACATAGTCGAACAATCTAACCGACTTGTTTGCACGTGACAGAACAAATTCACTATCTGAAATACGACCAGCTTCTTGTAATGGCACATTGTTTTTTAGCCGTTCAATATCAGCCTGCCTAACGTCGCCGTCATGCAAGCTGAATGTAGCGTCCCATGCTTCGGCAATAACACGGTCAGAGCGCAGTTCATCAGGCAGATCATGCGCAAACGCAACCAGCGTATAGGTTCTGTGAGGGCCAATGGCGGTATATGTGGCAACCCCGACGCCATTCGCATCGATTTTCCAGACAGGGCGTTTGAATGTCCAGTTTTCGCTTTTGAGGCGCCGCAGTAACACCCGCATGAAGCTGAGCCTGCTTTGGTGGAAAGACCCCATACGCGCAAGGCGCATCACATCATTGCCCGCCCGAAGCGATAGATGTGCCTGATTATGTGCTGTGACAGTCTTTTCCATACATATACCTGCTATATCTTAAACACCTAATACACCGAAATTGTTATCGTAAAACCGCAACCAATTCTCTCCCATAATAGCGGCAGTTTCTGTCGTCGAAAAGCCACGCGCCAGCAAACCTGCTTCAATATTACCAAAATGCCGATTATCTTCAAACCAGTCTGGCATAGGGGGAAACCCTGCATGGGCGGCTGATCCTTCGCCATAGTCGATGTCTTTTGTCCAGCGACCAACGCGCATCCATTCGACAACAGAGTCAGGCTGATCCTGACATAGATCAGAGCCAAGGCCGATATTATCGATACCCATTAAATCGGCTGTGCGCGCGATCATGTCGCAAAAGCTATCCAATGTGCAATTTGATTTATCTTTTAAATGATGCGGATAAAGTGAAAATCCAAGCATGCCACCAGACGCGCCTAGTGCTTTTAATATATCGTCAGACTTGTTGCGCTTGGCTGGATGCCAGAAATTAGGATTGGCATGTGTGATGGCTATTGGGCGCTCGGATATGGCGATGGCTTCAAGTGTCGAACGCTCAGCTGAATGGCTCATATCAACGACCAGACCAACACGGTTCATTTCCTTAATAACTTGCCGTCCCATTCGCGTGATACCGGTATCTTCATCTTCATAACAGCCGGTAGCCAGCAGCGATTGGTTGTTATAGGTCAGCTGCATAAACCGCGCACCAAGCATATGGCATATTTCTACTAGCCCAATATCGTCTTCGATGGGTGAGGGATTTTGAAAGCCGAAAAAAATGGCAGTACGGTTTTCGGTTTTTGCGCGCCTGACATCATCGCCTGTTTTTCCATGAAAAATCAGTTCTGGAAATCGTTCAAACCAGAGATTCCATTTTTCGACATTGGCAACCATCTCACGAAAATTTTCATGATAGGCAATGGTTACATGAACCGCATCGACATTGCCTTCACGCATTTGGCAGAATATTTTTTCAGACCAATTGGCATATTGTAAATTATCGATCAGATGCATGATTATTCCGGCGTTCCCGATGAAATATAGGATGTTTTTACAGTGGTGTAGAATTCTTCCGCATAACCACCTTGTTCGCGGGGACCATATGAGCTGTCACCGCGGCCACCAAACGGCACATGATAATCGGTACCAGCTGTGGCTAGGTTGACCATGACACATCCGGTACGGGCGTTACGACGGAAATGCGTGGCGCGGGCAAGTGACTTTGTGATGATTCCCGAGGTCAGGCCAAAATGCGTATCATTTACAAGATGAAGCGCTTCGTCATATGAACCAGCCTTGATAACACAAGCGATAGGCGCAAACATTTCTTCACGATTGATACGCCAGTCATTGCTGGTGTTGGCAACCAAAGCCGGCGTCATGTAAAAGCCTTCGGTTTCACGCGTTACGTGTTCACCACCACACAAAATATCGCCACCTTCGCTTTTGGCCAGATCAATATATGCCATGTTTTCGTTTAACTGTGTTTCACTTACCACTGGCCCCAACTGGGTACCGTCTTTGAGCGCATGATCGACGATCATAGATTTGGTAGCGTTTGACAGTTTTTCAACAAATTCGTCATGAATATTTTCATGCACTATCAAGCGAGACGAGGCCGTGCATTTCTGGCCAGTGCCTCCAAATGCTCCGCCAAGCGCACAGGTGACAGCCAGATCAAGATCGCCATCTTCCATGACTGCCAATGCATTTTTTGATCCCATTTCCATCTGGATTTTGGTCAGGTTGCCTATTGCCGATGTGGCGATTTGTTTGCCAACATCAACTGAACCAGTAAAGCTGATGGCATTAATCGCAGAGCTTTCAACAAGTGCCTGTCCAATGCTACCACCTGGCCCCATTACAAGATTGAATAGGCCTTTGGGTAAGTCCTGACGTGCAATGATGTCGGCTAGTGCAACAGCTGAAGCAGGCACCAAATTAGCTGGTTTCCAGATAACGGCATTTCCAAATGCCAGCGCGGGCGCGATTTTCCAGACAGCGGTTGCCGTAGGAAAATTCCATGGGCTGATGATAGCAACCACGCCAACCGGCTCACGCCGCACATCAATTTCAATATTGGGGCGCACAGAGTCAGCGGTATCGCCCATTTGCCTTAATGTTTCTGCGGCGTAATAGGTAAAGAATTGGCCAGCGCGGTAAACTTCGCCTTTACCTTCGGCTAGAGGTTTCCCCTCTTCACGACTTAATAAGGTGCCAAGCTCGGCACTGCGTGCCATCAATTCATTGCCAATATTCGTAAGCGCGGTTTGGCGCGCTTCAAGACCGGTGTTTGCCCATATTTTTTGAGCGGCCGTTGCCGCTTCAAAAGCCGTGTCCAATTGTGCCTGACTTGCCTGTGCATATGTGCCGATTAGATCGCTAAGGTCAGACGGATTGCGGTTCTCGATGCTGCTATCGCCTTCGAGCCATTCGCCTGCAATAAAATTTTTCTGTAACGCCATGCCTATGTTCCACGCCTTTGCTGAATTCTGGGATTTAAAATATACACCTAACTAGGTGTTGTTGTGATCTTTGGTAACTGAAAAGGTACGTCCATCAACTTGTGTATAGTCGGTGATACTATCTTTATCCACCCCTTCAATACAGGCAATATTATAGGCAAAGCAAGGTTTGCTTCGTCGCCAATGATGCGTGTAAATACCACAATTCGTGCAGAAATAATGCCGTGCCGCCTTTGTATTCCATTGATAAAGCCCCAGGCTGTCTTCACCTGCAACAATGACAAATTCTTCTGGTTCTGCCTGAGCCATAAGCGCATTTTTGCGGCTACAAAGCGAGCAGTTGCATTTTACGACGTCACGAAGTTCGGTATGTACTTCGAATTGAACGTTACCACAATGGCATGAACCTTTGAGAACTGTCATTAAGGCACCTTATTATTGGTTATCTAAGATGGCATCATATTTGGTTAGATGTGTTGCCATGATGCACATGCCTAAGACTGCCTCAAGAAATGCTATATATCAATCTGAATTCTTAACTGCCAGATATGCTGATTATCGAATGTTGGGTTTAAGCGTATTTTGGTGCTTTCGCATGTTTGAAATTGCTGATAAAGGACATAAATAGACACATGATCTGAAGTCGATCCGCATGTGGAAAGGTTTGAAATATGTGGCAAGATAGTTTTCATAAGCCCGTTATTGTGCTTGCGCTATTTGCCTTCGGGATGACCATCATTCCGATAAATGATGCACTTATAAAGCTAATGAGTGCATATCTATCGCTTGGCCAAATCATGTTTGTGCGGGCGATATTTTCAATTATCATTGTGATGCTTTTCAGCCGTGGCATATCCAAAATGTTCACATTGCCAGCACAGGTGTTTTGGCTGTTTGTTGGTCGTGGCATGTGCATTGTGGTAGCTATGATTAGCTTTTTTGCCGCGCTTGGTAGTTTGCCCCTAGCCATAGCCATTTCGATCTTTTTTGTATCCCCTCTTTTTATCACGCTGCTTTCGGTGCCATTTCTTGGTGAAACCATAGGTATTCATCGTGCCATTGCTGTTTTGATTGGGCTTGTGGGTATGATCGTTATTATTCAGCCCGGTGGGGATGAGTTTCGACCAGAAACATTATTGGTTGTGCTGTCAGCCTTTAGTTATGCGATGTGCCAGATATGGACGCGGCGTCTAAGCGGGATGGGTGATCTGGCCACAATGGTATCAGTTCAGCAAATTTGTTATCTGGTTGTCGGCGGCTTGCTTGACATAATGAATATATTTACGCAGCGCCCGGATAGTGATAACCCCACTATTGATTTTCTGCTGCGCGTTCCGGCTACAGCATCCTTGATGGATTATCTGTTCATTCTGATTTGCGGCATTTCGGTGTTACTTCTTTCTGTAACGTCAGCACATGCTTATCGTGTTCTGGAAGCGTCGGTTATTGCGCCGTTTGAATATGTGGCGATCCCGTCAGGTATTTTCTGGGGCATGTTAATTTGGGATGAATGGCCTGAAACAAGCGCATGGATCGGCATGTTTTTGATTCTGGTTGGTGGCCTATATATGGTGTTTAGGGAAAGAGCGCGTGATGTTGATGTGACGTTATCTTCACCTATGCCCGCCGCAGCGGCGGCATCGCAGAATTTCGATTTTGATGAAGAAGATACCGATGGCATCAACAAAGACGATAGCGATAAATGATGTCACATTTCCGCTTGAATAGCGGCAATCTGCGCTTTTAGCATTGGTAAAGCAGGGGCATCCTCAGGCAAGCTTTCAAGAAGTTGTTGCCATACCCTAAGGGCAAGGTCTTTGCGGCCATCTTGATAGGCGGCAAGACCCGACAAAAACAATGCGCGTGCTTGCGTTGGATCACGTTCCAGAATGGTGGCCAGACGTTCACGCACCGGTATGGTGACCTGACCTTCTGCGGCGCGCACCATAGCTTCGGCTTGCATCGCCATAAGTGGTGTCGAGTCAGGTGCCATTTTCAGGGCCATGCCCAGCGCAAATAGTTCAGTTTCAAAGTCATTCAGCAAGCTGGCCTTATCTGCCAGATCAAGCCAGCTACGTATATCATCGGGGTTGGTCTGTGTTGCCTCTTGTGCCTTTTGAAACGCCGTGATCGTGGCAGCGCGTATTTGCTTTAGGTTGGCACGTTCCGCGGCAATATCAGTTTGCCTGGCGGCTAGAGGCTGATCTGGCAGATCCGGACGTCCAAGTATGGCATAGACACCAAGAACAAGCGCAATGGTGCCAGCGCCCATGATTAATTTCATTGGATAAAAGCGGTCAGAAGATTTTGCGTTAGCAACGTCTAATGTCTCAGTTTTGTTTGAAATGGATATGTCCGTAACGTCAGGCTGTATCTTGCGCCGTGCTGTTATAATAATCAGCACACCGAAACCAAGGGCTATGATTGGCGCGCCCCATAAAAGCCAAGTCGAAGATGATACAGGCGGTTTAAACAAAACAAAATCACCGTAACGTTCACGAACAAAGGCAATAATTTCATCATCACTATCGCCGATCACAAGCCGTTCACGGACAAGTTTACGTAGATCAACAGCCAGTTCGGCGTCTGAATCATCAATCGACTGGTTTTGGCATACAAGGCAGCGTAATTCGCGCCCGATATTACGCGCGCGCGCTTCCATAGCTGGATCATCCAGCTTTTCTTCGGCGGTGATCGCCATGGCCTGCTGTTGATGTGGGGTAAAATGAACAGCAATAGCGCTAATCAAAAGCACCAATGTAATAAGATACAGCCGCGTTGAAAGGAGGCGAGTCATAGTTTTAGGTCCTCTAGAACCTCTTCAATATCCTGTTCCAGTACCTTACGGGTGATTGGCCCTGCATGACGCAATAAAACCGTACCGCTACTATCCAGAACAAAGGTTTCCGGTACGCCATACACCCCCCAACTGATCGCTGCCATACCATCTTTATCCACCAAAACAGCGCCAAATGGATTGCCATATTCGGTCAGGAATTTCTGTGTGTCCTCATGACGGTCTTTATAGGCAATGCCAACAATTTTGATACGTTTGGATAAAAGCGCAAGGGCAGGTGCCTCGGCGCGGCATGGCGCGCACCATGAAGCAAAATAATTCACCAAAATGGGGTGGCCTTTAAATTGGCTAAGGTCGATTTGTTGGCTATCCAGATCAGGTAGAATGGTCGAAGGCGCTGGTTTATTAAGCAAGGCTGAGGGAAGCTGATTATCCGAACGCTGTCCGTCCAGCATACCAAATAATGCCCAGCCTGCGATCAGCGCAATCACCAAAAATCCAAATAGGGGAATGATGAAGGTTGCCCTGTTCATGACGTGGTATCATTTGTTGTTTTGTGGCGACGCCCACCAACCATCGCGAGGCCGCCGCCAAAAGCCATCACAATAGCGCCAATCCAGATAAACCCGATGAAGGGATTTTGATAGATACGCAAAGTCCAGCCAATCGTTTGGTTGCCATCGCCAAGCACAGCATAAAGATCACCTGAAAGCCGACTTCGTATCGCGGCTTCAGATGTGGTTTGCTGTTCGACAGGGAAACGCCGTATTTCTGGTGTCAAAGTACCAAGTTTCAAAGCGTTCTTGTCATGCAGACTAAGCAAGGCTGTCTGGGTGATGTAGTTAGGGCCTTCACGCGCTTCAACGCCAGCAAATTCAACATAGCGACCTTGCCCCATAACAGTATCAGGCAATGCTATCACGCTGTTCGCTTTTGCGCGGATGATCGTTTCACTTCTATGATAGCTATCAGCCACCGCGCCAAACAGGAATAAGGCAAAGCCAAAATGCGCCACAGTGACAGCGTGGGTGGCAACTGGCAGACCTGTAAAGCGACGCCAGCTATGAGCAACGGGGACTTTGAATAGCTGCACACGAACAGCTATGTCGGCGATTATCCCCGCAACAAGCCAGATGATTATGCCAGCCGCGGCAATTGCCGCAACGCCTGTCTGGTTTTGACCAAAGACATAGCTAATCATGCCAACCAGCGCGGCAAGTGCCATGAAGCTGAATATACGCCTTAGCCGCCCTAATGGCTGGTTTCGCCATGCAAATAATGGCCCTATGGCCATACCGATCGCCATCAGGGCCAGCAGGGGATTGAAAGTTGCTATGAAATATGGTGGTCCAACCGAAATTTTGCCGCCATTGGCAAGCTCGTAAGCTAGTGGATATAATGTGCCTGTCAGAACCACAACGGCAGATGAAACAAGCAAAAGATTGTTTACGATCAGCATGCCTTCGCGACTGATGATGCCAAAGTCTGCGGCACTTGTCAGTTTTGGACCGCGCCATGCAAAAAGTGCCAATGGTATGCCAATTGCCACCAGCAAGATCGCCAAAATAAATACACCACGCGACGGATCGCTGGCAAAACTATGCACGGAAACCAGAATACCAGACCGGACAATAAAAGTACCCAGAAGCGACAGTGAAAAAGCCAGTATGGCTAATAAAACAGTCCAGCTTTTTAATGCCCCCCGACGTTCAAGCACCAGGACAGAATGAAGCAAAGCTGTGGCGACCAACCACGGCATTAACGACGCATTTTCAACCGGATCCCAGAACCACCAGCCACCCCAGCCAAGTTCATAATAGGCCCACCAGCTTCCAAGGCCGATGCCAAGTGTTAAGGCGCACCATGCGGCCAGAATAAAGGGGCGCACCCATCGTGCCCATAAAGTATCAATATGTCCTTCGATCAATCCGGCAACGGCAAAAGCAAAGGCCAGTGATAATCCGACATAACCGATATAGAGCATTGGCGGATGCATCGCGAGGCCAGGATCCTGTAAAACCGGATTAAGGCCGCGCCCATCCAAAGGCGCGTTTGCAAGCCGCGCAAACGGATTAGATGTGAAGAGGCTAAAGGCGATAAAAGCGGTGGCTATGACGCCTTGAACGCCAAGAATGCGCGCTTTAAAGCGCGCTGGTATTGTCTTGAAACGTGCTGCCAGAACCGCTCCAAACAGGCATAGGATTAAAATCCATAATAGCAACGAACCTTCGTGATTGCCCCATAGGCCGGATATTTTATAGATCATCGGCTTTGACGAATGTGAATGTTCAGCGACCAGTGCGATCGAAAAGTCTGAAGTAACAAATCCGTGCATAAGAGCCAGAAAAGCGGCGAAAACAAAACCACTGGCAAAAAGCGCAATCGTGGCGGTTGCGGCAAGCATGTCAGGCTTTTGATTGATGATGCCATATGTAGGCACGAAGATTTGCAAAACCGATAATGCAAAGGCGATTATCAGAAACAGATGACCAGCTTCGGCAATCATTGCACACCACCCGTTTTGGCATCAGCACCTTGCCAGACGCCTTGATCTTTCAGTTTTTCAGCGACATCAGCAGGCATGTAGTTTTCGTCATGCTTTGCAAGGACATTATTTGCCATGAAAACACCATCGACAATCTGCCCTTCGGCAACAACGCCTTGACCTTCACGAAACAGGCTAGGCAACGCGTCACCATAATGAACAGCTATGTCATGTTGTCCATCAGTGACAACAAATTTTGATTTCAGACCATCAATATCGAGGCTGCCATCTTTGACCATGCCACCAAGGCGCAATGGCTGGCCAGTTTGTAGATCAGCCGTTGCAATTTCTTCGGGTGTATAGAAAAAAACGATGTTGTCTTGCAACGCAGTTAGCGTAAGTGTGACGACAACACCAAACAGCGCGGCGTATGACGCAACAATTATCAATCTTTTGCGTTTTGGCACCATCACTAGCCCCTATTCAATCCCGTCTCAAGAATATGCGCATTGGTATGCCTAAACTGCGGTTTTGGCAAGATATTCAACCTGTTCACTATAGCGGCATGATAACGCAGTTTATTGTTGATAGTTGAAACCTAAACTAATGCATTGTAAAACTTAAACCTTATATTACGCTTTATTATCGCTCTGAACTTGTGAACGATATGTTAGCCAAAAGGTGATTTCATGCGAAAAACCCTCTTTACATCTGCATTGGCATGCACTTTTTGTCTGATCGTTTCAGGTGTCTTTTTGGGAGCACCAGTAATAGCTGGCGATGCGGCAAAAGGCGAAGCTGTTTTTAAACGCTGTAAGGCCTGTCACTATGCCGACAAGGACAAGAATAAAACTGGACCTCATCTTGTCGATGTGATTGGCCGGAAAGCTGGTTCATTAGAAGGCTTTAAATATTCCAAGGCGATGCGTGAGTCACAAATTGTTTGGGATGAAGCGACATTAATCGCCTATTTGAAAGCCCCCAAAAAATTTCTCAAAGGTACAAAAATGGCGTTTGCTGGCCTGAAGAAAGAAGCTGATATAGAAAATGTGATCGCCTATTTGAAAAGCCCGAAATAAAAGGGTAAAAGAGTGTCTTCAGTTTTGGGTGAGCTTTTGCTCCAGAGGTTTTCATGGACTTGATGAATCGATATCCGCGACTAAGCGATATGCGCCCTGTCGCATCGCGCCGTATTCCTAAATTTGTTTTTGCCTATCTGGATTCAGGCACAGGGCATGACGCGGCCCGGGATAGTAATCGTGCGTATCTTGACGCGATTCAACTCACCCCGCAATTTCTGCGTGGCCGAATTGATGCTGATATTAGCACCACATTATTTGGCAAAACATATAAGGCGCCATTCGGTGTTGCGCCGATTGGGCTTGCTTCGTTGATCTGGCCAGGCGCAGAACAGATTTTGGGCGCGACCGCAAAGCGGAACGGGTTTCCTTATGCGCTTAGCACCGTTGCCAGTGACTCGGTTGAGCGTGTGAGTAAAGTGGCTGGCGATATGACATGGTTCCAGCTATATGCACCGCGCGACCCCAAATTGATGCAGGATCTTCTTAGGCGAGCCCGGGCATGTGGTGTCAAAAATATTGTTCTGACAGCCGATGTGCCATCACCAAGTCGCCGTGAGCGCATGCGTATCGCCGGCGCACCACTTGGTAGCCGCGGTAATTCGAGTTTTAGCCCTCAGGTTATTTGGCAAAGCATGATGCGCCCCGAATGGGCTATCCGTACTTTGCTCAATGGGGGCGCGCGATTCCGCAATATGGAGCCATATGCCAAGAATGATGGTGCTATGGGGATAACCAAATTTATCGGTGAACAGTTAAATGGCTCGCTTGATTGGGATTATCTGGCCGATATACGCGCCGAATGGGATGGTAAGCTCATATTAAAAGGCATTTTGCATGGTCAGGATGCGGCGCGCGCTGTGAAAATGGGTGTTGATGGGCTGGTGGTTTCAAATCATGGGGGCAGGCAACTTGATGCAGCACCGCAACCACTTGCGCAGCTTGCTGGTATTCGTGCGGTTGTTGGCGATGATGTGCCATTGATCGTTGATAGCGGTATTCAGTCAGGCCTTGACGTTGTTCGCGCGTTTGCAAAGGGAGCTGATTTTGTAATGATTGGCCGCGCCTTTATGTATGCGGTTGCCGCGTTGGGCAAAAAAGGCGGCGATCATGCCGCCGATATTTTGCTTGAAGAAGTCCGTGATGTTATGGCGCAGCTTGGGCTTGAAACGATTGCCGATGTTAAATCCCTAAATCTTTCCTGAATATCCATTATAAGAGGTCAATGAATGCCTGTCCTGTCTGTCTTTTTTCTGTGGCGCCCGTTTTACAGAATCCTTGTGCTGTTTTCTATTTCGATTTTTGGCATTCAAGCCGCCAATGCAGACATGCAAACAGGTAACTTGAAAATCAGTGAGATTGAGATACGCGCGACTACTATCGGCATGTCGGCAACAGCAGGTTATCTTACGATTGCCAATCACGGGATGAGCGCTGATCGTCTTATGGGTGTGAAAGCTGATTTTGCGCAAAAATCCATGATCCATGAAATGACCAATATTGATGGCGTTGCAAAAATGCGGCATGTCATGGGCGGTGTAGAGGTGCCAGCGCATGGCAGTGTTGCGCTAAAGCCTGGGGGACTGCATCTCATGTTTACAGGTGTAAAGGGTACGCTGGAAGCAGGAAAAATGCTGTCGGTTACGCTGGTTTTTGAAAAGGCAGGGGCTCAGAAGTTGCATGTCATTGTCAAAAAGCCAGCCGATATTAGTGCCATGTCTGGTGATGCAAAAACCAAAAAGAAACACGCGCATTAATTCAGGATGGTTAAAAAATCCCATCATCTAGTCCGGCAGCCATAGCCAAAGATAGGTCGGCGACGTCAGTGATGAATTTGGAATCCCAGTTGCCATGAAGCACCAAAGGCGGTGCAATGATTCGCCATCTTAAACCTGTGAAAATACTGTTTACCGCATGTGTCGTTGCGGTACCATCAAGACCAGCACGAATATAAAGCCCAACTGGTTTGCCAGCGCATAGGTCGATCCAGTCATTATAACAACGATCAAACATATCCTTGGTTGCGCCAGCCATGTAACCAATATTTTCTGTTGTGCCGATGATAACGCCATCGGCCTTTACGACATCTTCGGTTTGGACATCAAACGGCGATAAAAGCCTGACCATAAGATCATCTGACGCATAGTCATTGGCGGCGTTAAACGCGGCACGCGCCAACCTAGCCGTATTGTCAGATGGCGTATGGGCGATAATCAAAAGCTGTTTTGACATTTTTATATAATACCCATGAAATAGCCTGATGAACAGATTTGCCATTTTGCGCTGGCACATAGCCCTACCCAGTGACTATCATGTAACCTTTATCGCATGAAAGGAAGACTATCCATGGCACCGCAAGCTGAAAAATTAGATGAGAGCGCTATTCATATGGCAATGAATACGCTTGGCGACTGGCAGATAAGTGACGATGGTATTGGCCTTGAAAAATCATTCAAATTTGCCGACTTTAATGCTGCATTTGGCTTTATGACGCGGGTTGCAATGGCCGCTGAAAAGGCTGATCATCATCCTGAATGGTCGAATGTTTATAATAAAGTTCATTTAAGATGGACAACGCATTCCGAAGGTGGCATCAGCAATCTTGATGTAAAATTAGCTGAAATGTGCAACGCACTTGCCAACAGCACATCGATAAAATAGATACGGATAGTGCCTGTTTAGTATGAAAGCGAACAGGAAAATCTGGATCAACATATTTGATAGGAACAGCATGTCGAATAATAATATCACTCCTGAAATCCGGAAAATCGTTACCTATGAAGACACCACCTTCATTGAAGGTTTTAAGGCCGCGGCTGAGCCATGGCGTATGTTTGCGGCGGCGGCGGTATTTACAAATCCATGGGCAGGAAAATTTGTCGAAGATTTACGACCCGGTATTCAAGCAATTGCGCCGGTGATTGGCGAAATGCTGAGCGCGCGCGTTGTTGACATGGCAGGTGGTGGCGATAAAATCGAAGCCTATGGCAAGGCAGCTATTGTGGGCATGAATGGTGAGATTGAACACGCGTCTGGGGTAACGCATACATTGCGCTTTGGCAATTTCTTCCGTGAAGCGGTAGGGGCAAAATCTTATCTAAGTTTTACCAATTTACGTGGCCCAGCCAATACCGCCATTACCATTCCGATGATGGATAAAATCGATGCGGGACGGCGGTCACATTACCTGACATTGCAATTTGCGATCAATGACGCGCCAGGACCTGATGAGATTCTGGTAGCACTTGGCGGCGCAACGACTGGACGGCCACATCATCGCATTGGTGACCGGTATCAGGATCTTGCCGAAATGGGAAATGATGTGGATAATCCTGCCGGTGTATAAAATGTTCACGATATTGTGATTTGTTGACTGGTTATCTGCCAGCATACGCCAAAGACAAGACATATTTGATATACCTAGAGTCCAAAATAGGTCAGTGTCCATAACGCAATAAGGCCCGTGGAAATTGTGGCCAGAACCGAACGCGTGATGAGAGCGACGATTATTGCCACAAGTGCCGCATAGACACGCGTGTTATCGACTATGGTGATTGTCCCCGTTTCATTAAACAGTACAGCCGGAGCAATGATCGCTGTCAGCACAGCAATAGGCACAAAGCCAAGCGCATCTTCAAGCCAGTTTGGCAACTGTTTGGGCGCGAAACCTGAAAACATGCTAAAGCGCGTTGCAAAGTTGATTAATCCGGTGGCAATCATAACAATCCAGATCATGACCGCTTTCCTGTTTCATGTGTCTGCTGGCGTCTTATCAGGGTTTTAACGCCCCATCCGCTAGCAATGCCGCCAAAAGCGGCCAGCACAATCCATGATTTGAAAGGCAAATCCTGACCTATAATGGCGATGGTGCCTGCGGTGATGCAGGCAACCAGATCGGCGCGGGATTTGATTGAAGGGGCAACTATGGCAATAAAGGTCAGTGGAATGGCAAAGCCAAGCGACCATTCAGGAGGAATGGTTGCGCCTGCAAGCACACCGGCTATGGTTGCGCATTGCCAGCTAATCCATAATGTCAGCCCCGCACCAAGAAGATGAAAATGCTGATTGTGGCTGGGTGGCATATTCGTAAAACGCCGTATTGAAATTGCATAGGCCTCATCGGTAAGCAAATAGCCAAGAATAACGCGCCACCAAAGCGGGAGAGGGCGCAGATAGGATGCCATTGAGGCGCTGTATAGTGCATGGCGTAAATTGACAACACCAACTGACCCGCCAACCACCAATGCTGGAATATTGCTGGCCCATAATTGTACAAAGACCACCTGACTGGCTCCGCCAAACAGAATTGACGACATCAGAATGGTTTGAAGTGGCGTTAATCCGCTGGAAATGCCCAGCACGCCAAAAACAAGGCCAAATGGGATGACGCCCAGCATCATGGGCAGTTCGTCGCGCACGCCGTGCCAGAATTCGTCTTTGGATGATGTCGTGGTTTTGTTTGGCATGAAATCTGTATTTTGTGTCAGTGTTAGATGGATTATATCTGTTTTGTGTAACAGGCAACAAATACATCTATCTTAACGAAACTTGCAAGTATCCAATATAGCATTTTAAAGTGCTGGTCGCCGCTATTAGGTTGCGCATAAATCCAAATCGAATAAGATGCGATCATTAACATAACGGCGAAAGGCTAGTGTCGTGTTGCTCAATGTGCCTATGTCAGTTGGTGAAGTGCTGGATAAGATCACCATTCTTGAAATCAAGTTGGAAAATATCAATGACACGGCGAAATTGGCCAATGTCGAGACGGAATTATCGCATCTGCGCCCGCTTGTGTCGGGCGACGTGTTTTTAGCAGATGACATGATCACGTTGATTGGCAATTTAAAGTCAGTCAATAAAGCATTATGGGATATTGAAGATGATATCCGCATTGAAGAATCAAAAGGTGATTTTGGACCACGGTTCATCGAGCTTGCCAGAGCTGTATATGTCACTAATGATCAGCGCGCGCATATCAAAAAACAGATTAACCTAGCCACGGGTTCGGTCATCGTCGAAGAAAAGTCCTATGAGGATTACAGTCGGGATGAAACATTCAGCTAGATATTTGGCATTATCTTTGTGATCTTTGATAGCTTGTCAAAGGCAGCAATGATTTTGTCTGTTGGAATGGAACTAATATCCCCATCATTTGTTGCTGAGACAGGCTCGCTTATCGATCGATAACGCAATATATCGCTTTCACGGGCAAACAGGATCAATGCGGGCAAATTGCAATTAAGTGCCAGATTGGCGGTAAATGAATCCACGCCAACATAGAAATCTGCACGATGATATAATGCCACATCTTTTGCCATAGATGGATTGTGATCCAGCCCATTAATCAAAGATTTTTGTATGCGACTGTTTTTAGAGATGGTCAGGGCTTTCCAGCTTGTCATGCATTCTTCGTGATAGGCACGGGCATCTGGCCCAGCGTTCAGAATGAAGGTGCCACCAGTCGATTCAACCAGTTTTAGAACTGAATGTAATGCGGCACTGATAGGCCAGCGCCGCATCGGATCAGCTGCAAACAGGTTCAGCATTATGATCGGGCCAGACAAAGGTGCCAACATTGCATCAGCTTCGGCTAGGGAACTTCTGGATGGAAGAATGGTTGGCGTTTTATCGTCAAGCGATAAGCCACTCGCGGCGACAAAATCGTCAATTGCCCCAATAAAGGGGCGATGTCCCCATAAGTCACCGCGTTCCTGACTGGCGCGGCTAAAATGCTGGTTCAAAATGAGCCGATCAAGCCAATGACCATGCAAACCAACCCGATAGCTGATTCCAGCGACCATTGCCGCAATTTTGAAACTGGTTGACCGATGCAGAAAGAAGGCGGTGTCATAGGATTGTTTTTTGATGGCATCAACAGCTGCCTGACCACGAATGCCAGGTACATAACGCCGAAGCGGGCGTGCATCAATAATCTTGCCAACCCAGGGGCTGTTAGCAAGCAGTTGCCCAATCTGGTTTGGATGGATGCAGGCAATATCTATGACTCCGCCTTTGCTTGCGGTAGCCAGCGTTCTGAGTTGCGTCAGATGATAAATCTGGTCGCCAATACCGCCAGCCACAAAACCAATGCTGTGCTGGAATGCAGGCTTTGAATCCGGATTGCAAACACTGCTAGTAATCATAAAACGCCATATGGTCGATGGTCTTCACAACGTCAGACGACATCGATGCAACTAATAATAAGTAACTAATTTAGTGTTTTATCATAAATAAGCAGAAAGGTATCGTATTTTAGCTTCGATAGGGTTTCTAAAGCTTAGTTTCGCGTCAAAATATATTCACTATTCTGGGGTTTGTCGCGATGCCATTTAATGGCAAAACCATGCTCTTGGAGCATGTCGATAAGATGAAGATTGTCACGTTCTACTTCAATGAAAATTTCACGCAGGACATCATTTTCAAGCAGTTTTTGGGCGCCTTGTAAAACCCCCACCTCGGCTCCATCGACGTCAATTTTCAAATGTGTTGGTACCAACTTGCTGTGCGTTACAAAGTCATCAAGCGCTATGCTTGGCACTTGATAGGCATAAGGCACATTTTTTTTATGCAAACCCCGGATGTGCGTATCAGAATTAGTAGATATATCAATCAAATCGCCAGATTTTGAACCAACAGCGGCAAAAACAAAGGAAAAGCGGTTGTCATTCAAAACACTGTTCAAGGCACAGAAATGGGCGCCAAGTAATCCGCAGTCAAATCCAACGACAGTGACATTTTTATCTTTTAGCGAGGACGCCCAAACGCTTTCCTGTCCGTAATTGGTACCAATATCAAAAAATACGGCATGTTTTGGCAAATTATCGATCCAGCTATAAAGCTCTGGTTCGCGTTTCCCTGCGGCCATCTGCGTCAAATCCTGAGCCACGTAATGACTGAAATAGGGTACAAAAAATTTAGCTTCGACCTGTTTTGTCCGGATATGCATAACATTTGGGAACAGGCGGAAAATACGTCCAATAAAATGACTAACACTTGATAACATAAATAATTTTCCGATCATATTAGAAATATCACTGGCATTAGCATGCTAGCAAAGCAAATGCCAAATAAAGCGAAAATCTAGGTTTCTGCCAGGCGATAAATCGTTTAATAAGTACCTCGTGAAGATATAGTGATGTGCCTACGCTTGACCAACATAAATCGCTTTTGGATGTTTCCACATATGCGATGGCAGGCCTGCTCGGATGGAGATGAATAATGACAGTCCCTTTTTTATTTGCTGATGAGCTAGATGTAACTGGAAAGCGCGTGCTTCTCAGGCTTGATCTGAATGTGCCTTTGCAAGATGGAAAGGTTAGTGAGGATACACGCATCCGGCGCATTTTACCTGGGCTAAAAGATATGCTTTCTGCTGGTGCGGCGGTCATTATTCTGACCCATTTTGGACGGCCAAAAGGCAAGGTGATGCCCGAATTTTCAGTGCAACCAATAGCGGATCGCTTGACCAAGTTGATAGATATGGACGTGGCAGTCGAGGCCGATGTGATTGGTGCTGGTGGTAAAACCGCTGTAGCAAATTTGCAAGCTGGGCAAATTCTGATGATGGAAAATTTGCGGTTTTTCCCTGGCGAAGAGGCGAATGATCCAGATTTTGCGGCGGCACTTGCGGCACTTGGCGATCTATATGTAGGTGATGCTTTTTCCTGTACGCATCGTGCGCATGCGTCGGTTGAGGCTTTGCCAAAAATGATGAAAGCGGCGGCTGGTCGCGCACTTGGGGCTGAATTGACAGCTTTGGAATCGGCACTGGCTAATCCAAAAAGGCCAGTGGCAGCGCTTGTCGGTGGTGCCAAAGTGTCAACCAAGCTTGATGTGCTGAACAATCTGGTTACCAAGGTCGATGGCCTTATTCTGGGGGGTGGGATGGCGAATACATTCTTGCTTGCCAAGGGGGTTGCTGTAGGGGCTTCGTTGGCCGAACCTGATATGGTTGATATTGCCCGCGCTATCATGCAACGCGCAGAAGAAAGTCATTGTCAGCTAATCCTGCCCGATGATGCTTTGGTTGCTAGTGAATTTAAAGCTGGTGCGGCGCATCGTGTTGCTGAAATCGATGCTATCAAAGATGATGATATGATTTTGGATGCAGGGCCAAAAGCGATAGATACAGCCATAGCGTTTCTGGCAAGTTGTAGCACTGTTGTCTGGAACGGTCCGATGGGTGCTTTTGAAATCCCTCCTTTTGATACAGCGACCAATGCGATTGCAAAAGCTGTTGGCATGCGCTCAGCAAGTGGTGGCATGATGAGCGTGGCTGGCGGTGGTGATACATTGGCGGCACTTGCAAATGCAGGTGTCAGTGACCAATTCAGTTATGTATCAACGGCTGGTGGTGCGTTTCTGGAATGGCTGGAAGGCAAGACATTGCCAGGGGTTGCAGCGTTACGCATTCGTTAATGTTGCATCCCATTTAGTTGGATCGCAAACCATGAAAAGCATTTAAGTTGGTGGAGATTAAGATGATATTTCAGAATCCATTCAAATCAAGGTTACCTGAAACTACCGAAGCTTTGTCAGGTCGGGCTAATACCATTTTTGCCGGTGATCCGCATTGTGTGCTGGGTACACCTACAATAGGTCCGTTTCCTGCGCATCTTCAGAAAATTGTTTTTGGCCTTGGCTGTTTTTGGGGTGCTGAACGTCTTTTCTGGGCAATTGACGGTGTCTATTCAACGTCTGTTGGTTACGCAGGTGGCAAAACCCCTAATGCAACTTATGAAGAAGTTTGTTCAGGGCAAACCGGACATAGTGAAGTTGTGCTTGTTGTGTTTGACCCACAAATCGTTGATTTGTCAAAATTGCTGAAGGTTTTCTGGGAAGCCCATGACCCAACGCAAGGCTATCGTCAGGGTAATGATATTGGCACGCAATATCGCTCGGTTATCTATGCTGATGATGCGGTACAATTAGCTGTGGTTCAGGAATCTGCTACAGCTTATGGACAGGCGCTAAAGAAGGCCGGAAATGACGACATAACAACCGAAATCAGGTTAGCGCCAACATTCTATTACGCTGAGGATTATCACCAGCAATATTTGCATAAGGTGCCAAACGGCTATTGTGGCCTGAAAGGGACTGGCGTTGCGTGCGTAATTTAATAGGTCTGGATAAGTGGTTTGGGGCAGGCTGTTCATAAGGGTCAGTCAAACACTGCGATAATCATAAAAAAGTTAGTGTAAAAAGTTAATCCATTTATTCATGACCAATTGAATAAGTGGAGATTGATAATGGTTGGCTTAAACGTTTTTAGGGTAGGGTTATACCTTCATAATTATAACGTTAACCCTGACTTTGCATCATTTGTGAGCCTCTGTAAGCGAATGGGTGCATGTATTGTCGCAACAATAATAGCTGTAATGCTGTTAGGGGGTGCGCAGCTCAGCCACGCCGCTGATATTGATAGTGGTCATCTGTATGTCAAAGTCGGCGACGTCGTTACGCATATTCCAATTATACATTTAAAGGAAAAATCTAACCCGCAAATTATTGATGTGATTAGTGGTGCTGTTGAGAGAGCTATTAGTGATAATTATGAATTAACACCTGATCAAATTCAGCAAGCGGTTTCCATCGCAAGGTCTATGACGCATGCAGATGAGATTACGTCGCGGGTACAAATCATATATGCACAAGCGCAGTTGACAAACATTGATATAGAAACACTTGTTAGGCTTGATAATGTATTTGCCGCTGATGAATTGATGACAAACAAAATGACAAAATCAGCTAATTTTGCAATTTCCATGTATGCACAAGAAAATAAACCATCAGCTGGTGACATAAACTAGAGGCATGTAATAACTTCTAATTTGGCTTTTAGGGCATTGACCTATCGATAACCAGATGCTAATTTCCGCGCCTGTTGAGTTTGAAAAAAGATTAGGCGCTGTGCTGTGTTGGTTTGAGCGCTTGTAACTTTTTGAATAGATGGCTTATAGCTGTCAAAATCGGAGTCAGGATTATGAAAGTCGCAAGTTCGCTAAAGACATTGAAGTCTCGTGATCGTAACTGCCAGGTCGTGCGTCGTCGCGGTCGGCTTTACGTAATCAACAAAAAGAATCCTCGCTTTAAGGCGCGTCAGGGATAATAAATTCTTTCTTGAAAATAATGTATGATGCGGCTGGGGAAACCCGGCCGTTTTTATTTGAAATAATTTTTTGAAAAATCGGCTAAATCAGTCCAAGATATACCCTTAAATCGGGTGGTTTATTGTGATGAGATGGTGCGCTATAGAGGCGTAGGGAATTTTGCATAAGGAGTGCGGCAGATGCATATGCCTGAACCTGATAATGATGTGATTGAGCGGCGCGATGAAATTTGCGCCACCTTGCGGACGATTATTCCAGCTGATTGTGTGATTGATTCGATAGAGAGTATGCGTGCTTTTGACTCGGATGGTCTGTCTGCCTATCGCCAGCTTCCCCTAGCTGTTGTTTTGCCTGAAACTGTTGACCAGATCGCCGATGTGATGAAATGGTGCCATCAGAATGGTGTAAAGGTAGTGCCGCGTGGTGCAGGGACGTCATTGTCGGGCGGTGCATTACCATTAGCCGATGCGGTTCTTCTGGGGCTAGGCAAATTTAACAAAATTTTAGACATTGATTACGATAACCGCTGTGTTGTTGCCCAGCCAGGCGTTACCAATCTGTCCATTACCAACGCTGTTGAGGATCATGGCTTTTATTATGCCCCTGACCCGTCTAGTCAGATTGCCTGTTCCGTTGGTGGCAATGTTGCCGAAAATTCAGGTGGCGTGCATTGTCTGAAATATGGTCTGACCACCAATAATTTGCTTGGCATCGAAATTGTGACCATTGAAGGTGAAATTCTGCGTCTTGGTGGAAAGCATCTTGATGCGGGTGATTATGATCTGATGGGCATCATGACAGGTTCTGAAGGATTGCTTGGCATTGTATCCGAAGTGACGTTGCGTATTTTGCAAAAGCCCGCCACGCGCAGAGCTTTGCTTGTTGGCTTTGAGGATACCACATCTGCTGGCAAGGCTGTTGGTGATGTTATTGGTGCCGGCATTATCCCGGCTGGTATGGAAATGATGGATGGTTTGGCCATTAATGCCGCCGAAGATTTTGCCAATGCTGGATATCCCCGCTCAGCCGCCGCGCTGATCATAGTTGAGCTTGATGGACCAGAGGTTGAAGTGGATACGCTGATTGACCGTGTTGAAGTGATTATGAAGAATGCGGGGGCGTCATCAATCAAGGTCAGCCAATCAGAAGAAGAACGCACACTTTTCTGGGCTGGGCGTAAATCAGCCTTTCCTGCGGTGGGGCGTATTTCACCTGATTACATGTGTATGGATGGCACAATTCCGCGTCGTCGCCTACCTGATATGATGATCCGGATGGCGTCACTAAGTCAGAAATATGGCCTTCGTGTTGCTAATGTGTTTCATGCTGGTGATGGCAA
>JABJBD010000077.1 GCA_018668795.1 Candidatus Puniceispirillum sp.
ACAGCCACCGCTTAATTATTTCCGACTGGCCTATTCAGCGATAGCGGCCGAACGTATCCCCGAAGGTATTCAGAAGCTAGCTAGTGTCATGCGGCGGATGCAAAGTCAAAAGCCATAACAGCGTGACTAGGGGCTAGCGTTTGGCGTTTGTGTGGGAAAATGCTTTTATGATGATCTGTTTTCCTGATATTAGTCAGGCCTATATGACCACCAGAGATACCGCGTACGTGACGCGGGGATAAGTGAGACTGAAATGAGTTTCTCCCAAACCAGCCCGCCCCAAAATATTGCGCCTAGTGCGTTTTTGTCAGATGCGAAAGGTGACTGCCCACCTGATCTGCTGGCGCGCGCTACAACGGGCACGCCGCCCAGCTTTGTGTTTGTGCGGGCGATAGGTGATGCAGTTCTTCAAACCGCTTGGCAGGCGCATGCGGCCAAGTTGATACGCCCCATTCTGGTAGGTGAGCCAGATATAATCGCTCATGATGCGCACGCACTTGGTTGGGATCTTGATGGTATTGAGATAGTTGAAAGTACAGGCGAAAAGGGTGCTATCGATGCCGCTATCAAATTGATTCAAAATGGCAGCACAACAGGCCTGATCAAAGGTCAATTACATACGGATGTCTTTATGGGCGGTATCGTCAAGCGTGATGCCGGTATCCGTATTGGCAAACGGCTTGTGCATGTGTTTGCGATGTTGCCACCATCTGGAGGGCGCGCCTTGCTGATCAGCGATGCGGCGGTGAATGTTGCGCCAGATATTGACACCCGTACCGAAGCAGCTTTGCTGATGGCCGATCTGGTGCGTAAATTAGGCCAGAAACGCCCCAAGGTGGCGGTTCTGTCAGCAACCGAATCGGTGCTGGACGCGGTGCCGTCAAGTGGTGATGCGCTGGCTATTGCCAAGGCGGCACAGGCGCAAGACGACCAGGCAGATTATGCCGGGCCATTATCGTTTGATCTGTCGATCTCGCCAGATGCGGTGGCGATGAAAAAGCTGGATGCGGACGCGGCTGTGTTGGCTGTGGCAGGCATGGCAGATGCGCTTGTTGTGCCCGACATTGTGGCTGGGAATGTATTGTTCAAATCATTGGTTTGGTGTGCTGGCGGATTGGCGGCTGGATTGGTGCTAGGCGGTGCTGTACCAATTGTGTTGACGAGCCGTTCAGACCCTCCGGCGGCGCGGCTTGCTTCGATTGCACTGGCGGTTATCGCAGGCAAGGATTAGGCATTTTTCTTTTAAACATCTTTATATAAAAAACCGGCACATATCAGATGATATATGCCGGTTTTATTTTGATTGAATAAGGTGATCAGACCAGAAGCGGTGCAATCACCAAGCTGACAATTGCCATCACATTGATCAGAATGTTCATGGCTGGACCAGATGTGTCTTTCAGCGGATCACCAACGGTGTCGCCCACAACAGTGGCCTTATGGACATCAGACCCTTTGCCACCAAGATTGCCTTTTTCGACATATTTCTTGGCATTGTCCCATGCACCACCAGCGTTGGCCATCATCAAAGCCATCATCACACAGCAGATCAAAGCCCCGCCAAGCATGCCGCCAAGCGCCTTTGGTCCAAGGCCGAAGCCGATGACCACAGGTGCCAGTACAGCAAGCGCGCCAGGTAGAATCATTTTCCGCAAAGCAGCGCGGGTTGCAATATCAACACAACGCGCTGTATCGGGCTTGGCTTTGCCTTCCAGCAGACCAGGAATTTCGCGGAATTGGCGACGCACTTCCTGAATCATGTCAAACGCGGCGTCACCAACAGCTGTCATGGTCATAGCGCTAACCAGGAATGGGAAGATACCACCAATGAACATACCGCATAGAACCAGCGGATCGTTAATTGCTAGGACAAACCCGTCCATGCTTGCCGAGATTTTCTCGATATAGGCACTGATCAGCGCAAGGGCGGCAAGCGCCGCGGCACTGATGGCAAAACCTTTACCGATCGCGGCGGTTGTATTACCAACTTCATCCAATGAGTCAGTGATTTTACGTGTCTCAGGACCCAGTTCAGCCATTTCTGCAATACCGCCCGCATTGTCAGCAACAGGCCCATAGGCATCAATTGCCATGGTAATGCCAACTGTTGACAACATGCCAACGGCCGCTAGACCAACACCGTAAAGACCTGCAGACATGTTCGCAAAAAAGATGATTGCGGCAATTGTCAAAACCGGAATGGCAACTGACTGCATGCCAAGAGCCAGGCCAGAGATCATGATTGTTGCTGGACCTGTCTCACCGTCTTTGGCGATCTTACGAACAGGCGCACCGCCTGTGTAATATTCGGTCACCAAACCAACGATGATACCACCAATCGCGCCAACCAGAACAGCTGACCAAACGCCAACGCTTGCCCCCATTGCCGTTACCACGTAATAGGCTACGGCGATAAAGACAACCGACGAACCAATGGTGCCAAAGCGCAAGGCAACGTCAGGGCTTTTGCCTGAGAACATTTTCACTGCCAGAATACCAGCAAGCGAACAAAGCAGACCAGCTGAGGCTAGTGCCAGCGGCATGAATTGAAGAACGGCACGGTCACCACCGAGACTGTCAACGGTGGCCAATGACATTGAAGCGGCCAGCGCAATCGAAGCAATCATCGAACCACAATATGATTCAAAGATATCAGACCCCATACCGGCAACGTCACCAACATTGTCACCCACGTTATCGGCGATAACTGCAGGGTTGCGAGGATCGTCCTCAGGGATGCCTGCTTCAACCTTGCCAACAAGGTCAGCGCCGACATCAGCACTTTTGGTAAAGATACCACCACCAACACGGCTAAACAGGGCAACTGATGAGCCACCCATAGCAAAGCCTTCGATGGCATGGATCGTTTTAATGTCACCGGCGAAGTAATAATACAAGATGCCGACACCAAACAGACCCATAGAGGCAACGGTCAGACCCATGATCGAGCCACCAAAGAAAGCAACGTTCAGTGCTTCTGCGGCGCCTTTTGTATTGGCAGCAACAGCCGTACGTACGTTAGCTTTGGTTGCTGAATACATGCCTATGTATCCTGCGACACCTGAACAAAGAGCACCAAGAGTGAATGAGGCGGCTGTTTGCCAGCCTAATCCGAAATAAAGCGCAACGATACAGATCACACAGAAAATGGCGAGCCGCTTATATTCGCTGGCCATAAAAACCATGGCACCTAGATGGATTTCATCGGCGATTTCTTTAACTCTGCCTTCTCCAGCTGGAGTCTGCAGGATTCTGAGATAGATCAGTAGCGCCGCTATCAAGCCCAGAACACCCAGGCTGATTGGCAAAATTGCAGTGGTAAGCATGAATAGATCCTCTTGCTTAGAAAGATAAATAGATAGTTTGCCTATGGCCTCCCCCGGATGACATGCAAACCGCCGCGTTTATAACGAGAATGGTCTATAGTGTAAAGCGGCGATAGGCTCATGCTATGAGCGCCATATTTTTGAAAATCATGCACTTTGAAGCAAGGTGGCATGCGGCTGAATTTTTTCTTAGCTTATTCATGTAATTTATTTGAATTTAAATGCGTTAAGTGACAGATTTGTGCCAACGTTCAGATCGTTTTTAATGACCTGTCATATTTAAAGTAAAAGGTTTCAAGATCCATGTCAGATGATGCCCGACTATTGTACGGAAAGCATGTTCGCCAGACTATTCTAGATGATGCCGCCACCGATATTGAAAAACTCTCAAAAAAACGGCCAACCGGACGACTTGTATCAGTAGGTATTGGTGATGTGGAAGAGATTGCTGTCTATATCCGTGGTCAGTCGCGTGCCGCCGCATCGGTGGGCTTGCCTTTTGCCGAGCAACATTGGCCAGCCGATTTGACACAGGAAGAATGCAAAAAACGACTGGTCGAAATGAATGATGATCCAGATGTGCTGGGTGTTATTTTGCAGCGACCAGTTCCAAAGCATATCAATGTGCGTTCTCTGCAATCGGCGATTCATCCACTAAAAGATGTTGAGGGCATGAACCCAGCGTCGATTGGTAACATCGTCTATAACGAAACGGCGCTGGCACCCTGTACAGCAGCAGCCTCGGTTGAGATGATAAGGGCAACCGGTCTTGACCTGAAAGGTTTGGAAGTGGTGATGGTTGGTCATTCAGAAATTGTTGGCAAGCCAGCTGCCTTTATGCTGATGGCCGAAGGGGCGACAGTAACTGTATGCCACCATATGACGCGATCAGTCGCTGCGCATACGCGCCGTGCTGATGCTGTGCTGGTGGCTGTTGGCATTCCGAATTTTTTGAAAGCTGATATGGTCAAGCCAGGTGCCGCGGTTATTGATATTGGCATTAATCAGATTGTTGACGAAGATGGTAATTCAAAGATCGTAGGTGATGCTGATACCGACGCCGTCGCCAATATTGCAAGCTGGATTACGCCTGTGCCAGGTGGTGTCGGGCCAGTTACAGTGGCGATGCTTATGCGCAATGCGGCACGGGCATTTCAAAAACAGGTTGAGCTGGGCTGGACAGGCTAATGGATATATTGAGCGACAAATTCAAACCGCAGCCCTATTGGTGGGATGAGATTGATTTTGGTGCTCAAGAAAGCACTGACGCACCGCATGTACCTTCAAAGACGGATATTCTGATTGTTGGCGCAGGCTATGCTGGTCTGCATGCCGCCATTGTGTTGGCGCGTGCCGGATCGGATGTACTGGTCGTTGATGCTGAACATATCGGTTATGGCGCATCAACGCGCAATGGCGGGATGATTTCGTCAGGCGTGAATGTTGGTAAACATGTGAAGCTTGATCAAGACCTTGAAAGCGCGATGCTTGATGAAGCATCGCAATCCTACAGTTGGCTTGCCGAATTTATAAAAGCGGAAAAGATTGATGCTGTATATCAGCAATGTGGACGCTTTATTGGCGCACATTCCAAATCAGCGCTGAAAAAACTGGTAGGACGGCTGGACCGGCTTAATGATTTAACGGCGGCAGATGCCTTTATTGTAGCGCCCGAAGATACACATCAGGAAATAGCTTCGGATTATTATCATGGTGGGATGGTTCTGCAACGGTCAGGTGCGGTACATCCCGGAAAACTTTATGATGGTGTGTTAAAGGTTGCGCAGAAAGCAGGTGTCACAATTGTGGGGCATGTGCGGGCAGGCAAAATCAACCGACGTGATGGCCAGCTATTTATAGAAACAAGTGCTGGTGAGGTGCAGGCCGAAAATGTGCTGATCACGACTAACGGCTATACAGGTGGACTGGAACCATGGTTGAAAAGACGTATTGTGCCTGTGCCATCCTATCAGATTGCAACGGAACCACTTGGCACGGATGAGATAAAAGCGCGCTTTCCCAATTTGCGCATGATTGCTGATACTAAACGGCTTTTATATTATTTTCGGCCATCACCTGACCGGACGCGGATACTGTTTGGTGGTCGTGCGCATTATCTGGCGCATGATCCCTATGCAGGTGCGCGCATGTTGCATAAGGGGCTGACAAGCGTATTTCCCGACCTGGCCAATATCCGTCTCAGTCATGGCTGGTGGGGATATGTTGCCTATACGATGGATGGGGTGCCGCATATCGGCGAAAGCCAGAAGGGCGTCTATCATGCTGTTGGGTGTCATGGTAGTGGGGTTGTCATGATGAGCTGGCTTGGGCACAGGCTTGGTATGCGGCTTGCTGGTACTGCTAATAGCAAAAGCGTTTTTGAAGATCGAAAATTATCATTCTTTCCATTTTATAATGGGCAACCATGGTTCCTGCCGATCATGGGCAAGCTCTATCAATTACAGGACTGGCTAGATGTCCGTTTACGATAACCTCGTTCCATATCTGCGCCCTGAACAGGTTTGTGCGCATCGTGGGGCATCTGGAACAGCTCCGGAAAATACAATGATTGCACTGGAAAAAGCCTGTGGCATGGCGGTTGGCAGTGTTGAATTTGATATTTCCATGCTTGGTGACGGTAGCCCCGTGATACATCATGATGCCCAATTTGGCCGGACTGTGCGCGGCTCCGAGCGCCTTCAGGATCTTGTGCTGGGTGATCTTGACGGATGCGATGCAGGCGCATGGTTTGGGGATGAATTTGCCGGACAAAAGATACCGCTGTTGCAGGATGTGCTTGTCCTGTTGGGGCGCCATGCAAAAATGCCGATATTGGATGTCAAAATTCATCATGATGAACATCTTGCCTTTGCCCATGCGCTTGCCACGACACTGGCCAAGGTGATGAGCCGGACCAGACTTGATGATTATCTTATCAGCAGCTTTTCACGCCCGTTTTTGGAATCCATGCGCACTATCATGGCCGACGCACCATTGGTTTTACTTGATGAAGCTTTGCCATCTGACTGGGCTGACTATAGCGATAAGCTTGGTTTTCAGGCCATTCATCTGGATTACCGCCGGATTACCCCAGATGATGTTCGGGCGGTAAAGGTGGCTGGGCTTGATTGCCGGGTTTATACCGCCAATGATCCAGTTGTTGTCCAGCCCTTGATTGAGGCAGGGCTGACATCGGTGATTAGCGATTTTCCCGAACGCTTTCTTGCCCCAGCTGGCTAACATGACGTAAAAACGTAACCATAATACGATTGGCTTCATGTGAAGTGGATGGATAATGGATGAATTTGATTATGCCGCCTGGCAAAAGACGCATCCAGACATAGAGAGTTTACGCGCGGTTATCTATGATCTGAATGGGGTTATGCGAGGGAAACGCCTGCCTGTTTCACAACTGAAAAAAATTGTGTCTGGCGGTATGCGGATGCCACTTTCGACCGCGAATGTCGATATATGGGGTCGTGATATTGAAAATAGCAAATGGGTGTTTGCCACAGGTGATGCGGATGGCACCTGTGTGTGGACAAAGCGTGGCCCTTTACCAACTACCGATATCAAGACGGGCAAGCAAGCAGCGACCCTGCCGCTTGGGCTTTATAGTGAGGATGGTACGCCCTTTATGGGTGATGCCCGCAATGTGCTGGTGTCTATCCTTGATAGCTATCGACGCAAAGGGATAACGCCAGTTGCAGGTGTCGAACTGGAATTCTATCTTGCGTCGGCGCGTAAAGCACCATCTGATATTCCGGTTACGCCATCATCGCCAATGAATGGTGCCAAACCGATTCGTGATGCGGTGCTGGCGGTTGATGAGCTTGATGATTACGACGCTTTTCTGACTGACCTTTATGCGGCATGCGCGGCCCAGGATGTTGCGGTTGACACAGCTACCAGTGAAAGCGGTTGTGGCCAGTTTGAAGTGACGCTGGCGCATCAAAGTGATCTGCTGAAAGTGGCTGATGATGCAATGCTGTTCAAACATATTGCCAAATATGTAGCGCGCCAACATGGCATGGCAGCCAGCTTTATGGCCAAACCTTATGCCGAACGTCCGGGAAGTGGTTTGCATGTGCATATCAGCTTGCTGGATGATGAAGGTCGTAATCTGTTCGACGATGGGGGCGCGTCGGGAAGTGATATGATGCGCTTTGCCATTGGGGGATTGCTGGCGCATATGGCTGATTCAATGTTGGTTTTTGCGCCCCATCTCAATTCCTATCGCCGGTTGGCGCTGGAAATGCATGCGCCAGTAGTGATCTGTTGGGGTTACGAAAATCGTACTGTGGCTGTGCGTGTGCCGCATGGGCCTGGCACGGCGCGGCGGATTGAACACCGTGTTGCAGGTGCGGATAGCAACCCCTATCTTATGCTGGCTATCATTTTGGCGAC